>JBGSWT010000579.1:0-3756 GCA_041751815.1 Pseudonocardiaceae bacterium | reverse complement strand
GGGCCAGCTCGGCCGCCGCGGAGGGCGCCACCGGCAGACCCCAGAGCCGAGCCACCGCCGAAGTCGCCGAGGACGGCACATATCCCACTGGCACTTCCAGTGACGAGGCACGCAGCAGCCGCAGCAGCACCGCGGCCAAGTCGGCGTCGGTACCGCAGACCACCAGACGGCGGCCGTCCAATCCGGCTAGCGGCTCGTCGAGCTGTTCGCGCCCAGGACGAGCGGGTACCGCGGTGACCACCCCGGCACCGGGCCACCGGGCGGATCCGCAGGTCAATAGCAGAACCCCGACCACGTCGCACCTCCTGGGTCTACGCTCAGTGAGCGCACCAGCGCGGCGAATCCCCACTGTTGGAGTACCACATGCCGGCGATCGTGCTGATCGGCGCCCAATGGGGCGACGAGGGCAAAGGCAAGGCCACCGACTTGCTCGGTGAACGGGTCCAGTGGGTGGTGCGCTACCAGGGTGGCAACAACGCGGGCCACACCGTGGTGCTGCCCGACGGGCAGGACTTCGCGCTGCACCTCATCCCGTCAGGCATCCTCACCCCAGACGTGACCAACGTCATCGGCAACGGCGTGGTGGTGGATCCCGGCGTGCTGCTCGAGGAACTGGCCGGCCTTGAGCGCCGAAACGTCGACACCGAGCGGTTGCTGATCTCCGCCGACGCGCATTTGATCATGCCATACCACGTCGCGATGGACCGGGTCACGGAGCGCTACCTTGGCAAGGCCAAGATCGGCACCACCGGTCGCGGCATCGGCCCCGCCTACCAGGACAAGGTGGCCCGGGTCGGGGTACGGGTGCAGGACCTGCTGGACGAAAAGATCCTCCGGCAGAAGGTGGAGGCCGCGCTGGAGTTCAAGAACCAGGTCCTCGTCAAGGTCTACAACCGCCGCGCGCTGGACGCCGAGCAGGTAGTGGACACGGTGCTCGACCAGGGCGGGCACTTCGCGCACCGGATCGCCGACACCCGGCTGCTGCTCGACCAGGCGCTGAAGCGCGACGAGACGGTGCTGCTGGAGGGCAGTCAAGGCACCTTGCTCGACGTCGACCACGGCACCTACCCGTTCGTCACCTCGTCCAACCCGACCGCGGGTGGCGCCTGCGCCGGGTCCGGCATCGGTCCCACGAAGATCACCGCCGTGGTGGGGATCCTGAAGGCCTACACCACGCGGGTCGGCTCAGGTCCGTTTCCCACCGAGTTGCACGACGCCATGGGCGAGCGGCTACGCAAGACCGGCGGGGAGATCGGTGTCACCACCGGACGATCCCGGCGGGTCGGTTGGTTCGACGCGGTGATCGGCCGCTACGCGGCACGGGTGAACGGGATCACCGACTTCTTCCTGACCAAACTCGATGTGCTGTCCGGTCTGGACACCGTTCCGGTCTGCGTGGCTTACAACGTCGACGGCAAGCGTACCGACGAGATGCCGATGACCCAGACCGACCTGCACCACGCGATACCGGTGTACGAAGAACTGCCCGGCTGGTGGGAAGACCTGTCCCGATGCCGCACCCTCGACGAGTTACCAGTCAACGCCAGAACCTACGTGGCGCGGCTCGAAGAACTCTGTGGAGCCCGGATCTCGGCCATCGGAGTCGGTCCCGGCCGCGACCAGACGATCGCCATCCGCGCGCCGTAGCCGCGAGAGCGCTGAGCACCAGCAAGATCAGCGCCGCGGTAAACCGCCCATAGGGCCAGGATGCACACTGTGAAATGTCTGTGTCAGGGGAGAAATATCTGCGCCAGGAGGAACTCGGTAAATGACTTGTGAACACGTGCAGCAACTACCCAGCCCGCCTCCCGAGCCACCGGATCCGGCGAGCTGCAGCGACTGCGCGGAGCTAGGCGAGTCGGTGTGGGCTCATCTGCGGATATGCTTGCGCTGCGGACATGTGGCCTGCTGCGATTCCAGCCCGCACCGGCATGCCACCGTGCATTACTACCGCAGCGAGCATCCGGTGATGCAATCCGCCGAGCCGGGTGAGAGCTGGCGGTGGTGCTATGTGGATCATCGGCTGGTGTGAGCTCCCCCGGCTGCGTTCAACGCCCCGAACTCGACAGCAGAGCTGTTGCAGGGGAGCGGGAGAGCGCTGCTGTCGAGCTCGGGAGCGTCCGTGTGGTACGAAATCAGATGATGCTGTCCAGGGCTCCGTTCTTGGCTTGGGCGAGCAGGTCACCGAACTGCTCGGTGCTCATCCGGACCCGGGAACCGAAGTCATCGGTGAGGACGATGCGCTGCTCCGGTGGAGACGAATCGTCGACGAACAGTTGCGGGCACCCGCAGCTGCACACGCCACAGAAGGTGGCCAGCGGCTGGGCAGTGGTGATGTCAAACATGGTAAACCTCCGGTGTCGTTGCCTGAACCTTCCAAAGTACTTGCCTAGCTACAATTTCCGAGACCCCCGCATCGGGTGGCAACTGCAGGTAACCGCTGATAAGGGGCCTGGAGGATGTGATGGCTGACCTGCTGACCGGTCCGACCGCGCGGCATGCGCTCGCGTACCGCGACATCGCGGCCGTGTTCCGCATTCTGCGCGACGCGGGGATAAGCCAGGCCAGCATTGCGCTCGCTACGGGGCAGCGGGAGTCGGAGGTCTCTGAGATTCTTTCCGGGCGGCGGGTGCAGTCCGTCGCGGTGTTGACGCGGATCGCCGACGGGTTGGGAGTGCCCCGAGGCTGGATGGGGCTGGCATACGCCCCGGATGTTGCGCCGACCCAGCAGAACGCCCAAACCGAGGACACCAGCGACGACAACCTGCTCCGGCATGCCGCCACCCTGCTGTGCGGCAAACCCATATTCGGTGCCGCGAACCCAATCCATGTCCAGCACACCCCCACCCCGGTACCGATCAGGATCGGGCCCACCGACGTCGAACAGGTGGCGAGCACCACCAAGCGGCTCGGCCAGCTCGTCGGTGACCTCGGCGGCATCCCGATGACCAATGCGCTCACCGCACACACCAGAGCCGCCGAGGCGCTGCTCGGTGCCGACATGCGGGAACCGGTCCGGCAGCGATTGCTGGTCGCGCTGGCCGATGCGCACCGCATCGCGGGTTTCGCGGCCTTGGGGGCGGGGCTTCGTGATCTCGTCCGCCAGCACTACGTCCGCAGCATGGACTGCGCCGGAGCTACAGGAGACCTGTGGCGGGCCACCTTTGCCCTGGACGGCTTAGGAGGTTTAGAGCTCGACGCCGGACAGCCGAACGAGGCCCTGAAGCTGTTCCAGCTCGGTGCGGCAACCGCGCCGAGCCCACTGGCCCGTTCGAGGCTGGAGTACGACTGTGCCTGCGCACTCGGACTGCTCGGCGTGACTGGAGAGGCGCTCGCTGCGCTGCGCCGAGCTCACGACTCCTACCAGGCGGCGAGCGACGAACCTTTGCCTTGGGAGCACTTCACGTCGGCACTGCCGCACATCGAGGGCTGTACCTACCTCGCGCTCGGCCACTTCGATCGCGCCGCAGCGGCTCTATCCACCGCCGAGCGCGGAGCGGATCACGCCGTGGCGTGCAAGACACTCAACTTCGGGCTTCTCGCGGCGGCGCAGCTCCGTTCCGGCGAACTGCGATCGGGGTTGGCCACCGCTGAACGGATGATCGGCCTCGTTAAGGGCTTGCGCTCGATATCGGTATTGGTCCGGCTCACGCCGTTGCACGCAGCTGCGGCGGCCCGGCGGGACTCGGCGTGCCAGGACCTGGCCAGCGAGCTGGCGACGCTGCGCAGTACGGCGTGAGCCAGGACGACAGGCGA
>JBGSWT010000578.1:0-4666 GCA_041751815.1 Pseudonocardiaceae bacterium | reverse complement strand
CGTCGTCGAGCACCAGTATCCGCGGGTTCGACAGCAGCGCCCTGGCCAGCGCGATCCGCTGGCGCTGCCCGCCGGACAGGGTCAGCCCCCGCTCGCCAACCCGGGTGTTGTAGCCCTGCGGCAGCGCGGAGATGAACTCGTGCGCCGCCGCTGCCCGGGCTGCTCGGTGCACTTCCTCGTCGGTGGCGTCCGGGCGACCGTAGACGATATTGGCCCGGACCGTGTCGGAGAACAGGAAGGCCTCTTCGAAGACCATGCCCAATGCGCGGCGCAGCGACGCCAAGCGCAGCCGCCGGACGTCGACGGTGTTGCCGGGCGGGCCAATCCGAATCGCACCCTGCTGGATGTCGTAGAAACGGGGCAGTAACAGCGAGACCGTGGACTTGCCTGAGCCTGGTGTGCCGACCAGCGCCAGCGTTTCGCCCGGCTCGACGAGCAGGGACACCCCGTCGAGCACCGGCTCGCTGCGGGTGTAACCGAAGCGCACCCCATCCAGTTGCACCGCCAGCGGCCCGTCCGGGACATCGATGGCATCCAGGGCATCCCGTACCTCGGGCTGGGAGTCGATCAGTTCGTGGACCCGTTCCACACTCGCCCGGGCGAGCTGCGCGCTGACCACCAGGTTGGCGATCATTCGGGCCGGGCTGACGAGCATTGCCAGGTACGCAGCGAACGCCACGAAGGTGCCCAGGCTGATCGTGCCGTCCAGGGCGAGCATGCCGCCCAGGGCGAATACTGCGACCTGGCCCAGCGAGGGCAATGCGGTCAGGGTGGGGGCGAACATGGCGGTCAGGCGCGCCGAACGCATCCGTTCGGCGAACAGCCGCCGGGCCCGGTCCTCGAGCTGGGACACCGCGCGGGCCTCCTGGCCGAAGCCCTTCACCACTCGCACCCCGGTGACGGTCTCCTCGACATGCTCAGCGATCTCGGCGGCGCGGTGCTGGGCGGACCAGGTCGCCGGGAAAAGGGTGCGCCGGGTCCGGGCGGTGATCAACCCCGCAGCCGGTACTACCACCAGCGCGACCACCGTGAGCAACGGAGACAGCCAGAGCATCGCGATCAGCGCGACGACGAAGAGCACCAGCATGCCTGCGACCAGCGGCACCAGCGACAGCAGGCCCTGCACCAGTTGCAGATCGGAGATCGCACGGGACACGACCTGCCCGGTACGTAGGCCGTCTTGCTTGGCGCCGTCGAGCTTCTGCACGGCGCGGAACACGGCACGGCGCAGGTCGTGCTGCACGTCCAGGGATAGCCGCCCGCCGAGGTAACGGCGCACGAAGGCGGCCCCGAACCGCAGTAGTGCTATTCCGGCCAGGCCAGCGACCAACCAACCCAGCCGCTGGGTGGTACCCGCCACCGCGTCGTCCACTGCGAGCCGGGTCAGCAGCGGGATGGTGGCCTCCATGCCGACCCCGACCCCGGAAGCGACCAGGGCAGCCACGCTGAGGTAGGGGTGACGCCAGCATGCAGCCGCGAGCCTGCGGATCCAGCCGCGTTGGTTCTCCGTGGTCTGCTCGGGCACGACCGTCAGATTAGGCGGCCACTCCGACAACCCGCGCCGGGATCAGTAGCCGGGGCCGGTAATCGCCGCGTGCAGAGGTAACGATCAAGCTCTGGGGTATCCGCCTCGCCGCAAGTGGGGCATGGCCACTGCGGCCTCGGTCACATCGGGCCGGTGCACCGATGCGTTGCCGGTCTCGTGGGGGGAGAAGTGTTTCAGGGTGACCTGATCGGCGGCAGGAGCGTTGAGCTGGCGCGGGACTACCAGCACCTGGCGAGGTCGGCGGAACGGATGGGACTTCGCAGCGGGGCGCTCGATCGGCTCGGTTCCGTCACCGATGAGATGCCGGTGCGCGGTCTCCCATACCTTGCAGGGCCAGCGACGACGGCGAAGCCACCCCGAGCACACGGGGCAGCGACCAGTGGGGTCCGGCTGGTGTTGGACGAGCAGTTCCCGCCATCCGTCGGTAATGGTCCGGATGTGGTTGCGCGCTACCGGTACAGACAGCGCCGCGCCCGCCCGAGCGGCCATCTCCTCGACCGCAGCCAATCGTTCCAACACCGCACGCCGCACCCTGCGGTCCACCAGACCACCTCCTCGTCGCCCCCCGACCAGCCCGAGAGCGCACCTGACACGCATAACGACTCGGCTCAAACGCCGTCACGCCTCAGGACATTGTTCTACCGGACATCCCTGCTGCACTTAAACTCCCCCTGAAGTTCGTAACCCGAACGCTCCCACCACACCTTCCGACTACCCCCCCGGGGCGCCGAGATCGAAGCCGAGGAGGACGTCATGCGCGTCGAGATGGACCCGAACGTCTGCGAGGGCCACGGGCAGTGCAACGCGGTCGCCCCCGAGGTCTATGACCTCGACGACGGCGGGTACTGCCTGATCCACAACCCGGACGTCGCACCCGAGCTGGAGCCCCACGCCCAGGAGGGCGCGCTGGCCTGCCCGGTGCAGGCCATCACCGTCACGCGCTGACAGCCTTGCCCCGTCCGTACGTTCTTGTCTCGGTGGCAACGTCCATCGACGGCTACCTCGACGACATGAACGAGACGCGGTTGCTGCTGTCCAACACCGAAGACTTCGACCGGGTCGACGAGGTGCGCGCCGGCGTCGATGCCATCCTGGTCGGGGCGAACACGATACGTCGGGACAACCCGGGGTTGCTCGTCCGCTCCGTGGAGCGTCAGCAGCAGCGCATCCGACGCGGCGGGACTGCGCATCCCATGAAGGTCACTCTGACTGGCCGTGGGGATCTGGACGCCACTGCACGGTTCTTCTCCTGCGGGGACAGCGACAAGCTGGTCTATACACGTGATTCGGCAGTCCGGGCCCTTCGTTCGGCGCTAGGGGATGCCGCGACGGTGGTGGCAGCCGGAGAGCCGGTGGATCTGGGTGTCATGCTGGACGATCTGGGCGAGCGCAAGATCGAGCGCCTGATGGTGGAAGGCGGCGGCACCGTGGTCACCCAGTTCCTGCGGGCCGGACTTGTGGACGAGATTCACCTCGTGATCGCACCGTTCTTCGTTGGTGACGCCAGTGCCCCCCGGTTCGTCCATCCCGGACGGTTCCCGCAGGACGCCGAGCACCCGATGACACTCGCCGGGACCCGGCAGATCGGGGACGCCGTCCTGCTCCGCTACCTGGCCACGGCCACCGGTCGATGACAGGTCCGAGGATTGATCGCGACCGTGGGCATCTGCACCATGCGATCGAACTCGCGCAGCGCTGCCCCCCGTCGCGGACCGCGTTCTCAGTGGGCGCAGTGATCGTCGACGCCGAGAACGCCGTGCTTGCCACGGGTTACTCCCGCGAGACCGATCCCCACGACCATGCCGAGGAGGCCGCTCTGGCCAAGCTGCTCTCCGGTGATGCCCGGCTCGGTGAAGCCACCCTCTACAGTTCACTCGAGCCATGCAGCGCCCGCGCCTCACGACCGCGCAGCTGCACTGAGCTCATCCTCGCCACCCCGATCCCACGAATTGTCTTCGCCTGGCGCGAGCCCGACCTGTTCGTCGACTGCCAGGGCGCCGAACTCCTCCGCGCCGCTGGCCGGGAGGTCGTGGAGCTCCGCGAGCTCGCCTATCTGGTGCGCCGTACCAACCAGCACCTGCTCAAGCCCTGAGCGGGCGCTCGATAGTGGTCACCTGGCCGGAAGGTAGGTAATGGGCAGCGGCGTGGCGCAAGCTGGTGGATGTGGCCAGATCAACGACTGGTTGGCAGGGCACTGTTTCGGTGGCCGCGGTGGGAGTGCTCGTGGCTGGCTGCGGCGTGCAGGAGCCGGAAGCTCCCGCGGTCGCCGATGGCAGCCAGGTCGATATGTGCACCATCCTGTCCGACCGGGAGATGGCCGAGCTGGGCATCAAGTTGGGCACTCGCGCACCGTTCGATGAGGCGGGCGTGGTCGGCTGCTACTGGCTGGGCACGCCATTCACACTCAGCCTGGATCGGGACAACACCACCCTCGCCTCATCTCAGCCTCACCGTCGTGATCCGGTGTTCGTCAGCTTCGCGGACAACACCGTGAACGGCCGGGCCGGAACTCAACTCGTGCTGGACCGGGACAGCTCGCAGTGCACGCAGTTGATGGACGGCGGTCCGGTATCGCTGACGGTGAGTGTGGCAGCGTCGTCGAGCTTGGGACCACCGATCGATGCGTGTGCCGAGGCGTTGCGAATCGCGCAAATGATCGAATCTCGGTTGCCGCGAGTGGAGTAATAACTGCACTGCGGATGCCCGTCATGGGTGTGCGGTCGGGCCACTCCTCGGCGAAGATTCTCTGGCACAGGTTTTTATCTGGCACAGCATCGGTTGAATCGCGGCGGAGTGGGAGGTCGTGCTTGGCGAGCGCGGTGATCTGCGAGTCATCGGTGCCGGTCAGCAGTCTGCCGATCTGGCGACACGGTGAACCGCCACTGGTCCAACGTCGGTTTGCCTTGGTCCAGCCACCAGCGATAGGCCGCCTCTACCTCTTGCCATAGGCGGCGGGGGCCGCGCTGGCGGACCTCGTAACGGTCTTTGGTGTCGCCTGGAATCACACTGGCCCATGAACCCGACAGCGGGTCACCCAGCCAGGCCACGCCATGACGGGGATTGCGACCGGGAGTACGCGGCCACAGTTCGTAGCGGCACGAGGGCACGGCGACGGCGATG
>JBGSWT010000577.1:0-1696 GCA_041751815.1 Pseudonocardiaceae bacterium | reverse complement strand
CCCGTCGGGACGGCCAGCTCGTCATGGCGGGCTACCGCCGCGCGGCGGGCATCGATGTCCGGGGCGGTGACAGCGGGGAGATCCACGGAGCCTTCTTACCGCGCCGAACCCTGGACCCGCGTAGCGGGCCCGCGTTCTCGGCGGTGGTGCGGCGACGTCGGCGATGAGCTCGACCGCCGGGTGGATCGGTGTCAGGTGCTGGACTCGGCGCGGAGCAGGGCGTAGCGCTCCTTGAGCGCCTGGTCTTTGTTGATCGAGTCGTGGGCCTCGTCGGGTGCTACGTCACCGGCGATCGCGCAGCTGTTGAGCACGGCGAACATGCCGATGAGGTGGGTGATCCGGGCGTCGTCGTGATCTGCGGGCCGGCGGTCGTGCGAGGCGAGTGCGATGAGCCGGTCGCCCCACGGCACTTCGGCGGACAGGTCGGCTTCGTGCAGGGCTGCCACCAGTCGCTTCCGCGCCTGGGCGTGCTCAATGATGGTGCAGCTCGGTGATGGCGTGCTCATCGAGCGGGAACAGTGCTGGTGCGGAGCAGGTGGGTACGCAGCCGACCGAAGACCGTGAGCGTGCGCTGATATCGGGGCATGTTCCATAGGAACCAGCCCATTGCTCGCCCGCCGCCGAGCTGTGCGACGAGCACCGGCATCAGATGCGGTGGGAAACCCCACAGGCGTCGGGTGACGCCCTGGAGCACCGCGGCCGCAAACCGGTCCAACCTTTGCTGCGGAATCATATTGATGTTGCTGCACTGGCGCGCAGTCCGGCGTAGCGGAGCTTCAGGGCGTCGTCCCTGTTGACTCGGTCATGTGCCTCGTCCGGGGGCATCTGGCTGGCGATGCCGACCGAGTTCAGCACCCCGAGCATGCGGACGAGGTGTGCCAGCCGGATATCGTCGGGCTCGGTCGGCCGTCGGTCCTCGGCGAGGGTCAGCTCGATCGTTCGGTTCAGCCACCACACCTCGCTGTACAGGTCGGCCTGCTTCAGAGCTTTGATGAGGTGGTTGCGAATGATCGCAGGCGCTTGTCCACACAGTTGTCCGACCTCGTGCTCATCGAGCGGGAACACGGCGCCGCGCTCTCGAAGATAGATTAGCTGAAATGCGTAGACGTCAGCATAGGTACAGTGGGAGCAGCCGTTGATCAGCGAAATGACGGTGCCGAGGAGATGGGTGCGCAGCCCGCCATAAATCTTTAGTGTTCGCTCGTAGCGAGGCATGTTCCAGACGAACCAGCACAGCGCCCGCAGCGGCCCGAGCTGCCGAACGATCGGTGCCATCAACCGTGGCCGGAAACCCCACAGCCGGTTGGCGATGCCTTCCAACACGACAGTGGCGCCCCGCTCCAACGGATGAGCGGCCACTGCAACACCTCCCATGGGTCGCCTGGCAACGGTACGTCAGGACGAGGACACCTGACATGGTTAGCCCGGCCCGAGGACCATTCGTAACGATAGGGTGACTCTGAGCCACTACGGACGCCGCGTCGGCGGACCGTCTCCTGGAGGTGGCGTGCCCAGGATGACGACGCCCTCGGATGGTCGTGCGCGGAAATCGTCGTCGGAACAGCGTTATCCGCGCACGGGGTGGGGGAGTTTGGCGGCGGCGGGTCGGTCTAGGAGCCAGCGGGTGCTGCGTCGGCCTTGCGCGCCGGCGACGGGGATCGCGACCTCCCCGGCTCCGCCGAGGGCCATCGCCACC
>JBGSWT010000576.1:0-4977 GCA_041751815.1 Pseudonocardiaceae bacterium | reverse complement strand
TCGGCCCGGCAGAAGGACCCGCCGCGATCCTCGGTGACCACCACGCGGACCCGCTCCCCCGGCAACGCGTGCCGGACGAACACCACTCGACCTTCGTGGCGGGCCACGCAGAACCCACCATGGCCCACCGGTCCGACGGTGAGCTCCAACTCCGAGCCTGGGGTCACGGCCGGTCGACCCGCGGCTGGGGCCTAGCCGACGCGCCGTCGGTAGGGGCGCCGTCGACTGGGGTGGTGGTTCCTGAGGTGCCGGCGGGACCGGTGTCCAAGCCCCAGCGCACCGCTCCCGGGGCCAGCTCCTCACGCTGGGCAACCCGAGCCGACGAGCGCAGCTGCCAGGGCACGCTGGTCACCATCACCCCGGGCTCGAACAGCAGCCGGCCCTTGATCCGCAGCGCGCTCTGGTTGTGCAGGATTTGCTCCCACCAGTGGCCCACGACGTATTCCGGGATGAACACCGTGACCACGCTACGGGGGTTGTCCGAGCGGGCCCGCTTGACGTAGTCGATCACTGGCTTGGTGATCTCCCGGTAGGGCGACTCGACTACCTTGAGCGGAACCGGGAGCTCCCGCGCCTCCCACTCCGCGATCAGGCCTCGGGTGCTCGCGTCGTCGACGTTGACGGTGACCGCCTCGAGCACATCGGGTCGGGTGGCGCGGGCGTAGGCCAGCGCCCGCATGGTCGGCAGGTGCACGGTGGACACCAGCACAATCGCGTGGTTGCGCGAGGGCAGCACGGTGTCGGCCTCCTGCGGTACCAACTCGGAGACCACCCGGTCGTAGTGCCTGCGGATCGCCTTCATCAGCACGAAAATCACCACCATGGCCGCGATCGCGATCCAGGCACCCTCGGTGAACTTGGTGATCAGCACTACCACCAGCACCGAGCCGGTCATCACGAAGCCGAAAGTGTTGATCGCTTGAGAGCGCCGCATCCGGCGCCGCGCAGCAGAGTCGGTTTCGCTTATGAGCAGCCGGTTCCAGTGCCGGACCATCCCGCTCTGGCTCAGCGTGAAGGAGACGAAGACTCCCACGATGTAGAGCTGGATCAGCCGGGTCACCTCCGCGTCAAAGGCGAACACCAGGACGATCGCCGCGCCAGCCAGAAAGACAATGCCGTTGGAGAAGGCCAACCGGTCGCCTCGGGTGTGCAGCTGGCGGGGCAGGTAGCGATCCTGCGCCAGGATCGAACCAAGCACCGGGAACCCGTTGAACGCGGTGTTCGCGGCGAGAACGAGGATCAGTCCGGTCACCGCGAGCAGGAAATAATACGCTGGCGAGAAGCCGGAGAACACCGCGTCAGCGAGCTGCGCGACCAGCGTGTCCTGCTGGTAACCCTGCGGCGCCCCGATCAGCTGCTCCTCGGGGTGCTCGGCGACCTTGGCACCGGTGATACCGGCGAGCATGAGCAGGCCCATGAACATGGTGATCGCAAGCACGCCCATCAGCAGCAGAGTGGTGGCCGCGTTGCGGGACTTGGGCTTGCGGAACGCCGGTACCCCGTTGCTGATCGCCTCCACCCCTGTCAGCGCGGCTGAGCCCGAGGAGAAAGTCCGGAGCAGCAAGAAGGCGAACCCGAGCCCGGCTAGGTACTCACCCTCCTCGATCAGTCCGAAGTCGGCGCTCTCGGCGCGCAAGCTGTCCCCTAGCAGGAACGTCCGCACCAGCCCAACCACGATCATGCCGAGCACGCCGACCACGAAGGCGTAGGTGGGGATGGCGAACAGCGTGCCGGATTCGCGCACTCCGCGCAGGTTCATCGCGGTGAGCAGCACAATCGCGCTCACCGCGAACGCAACCTTGTGGGTAGCCACCAGGGGTATAGCGGAACCGATGTTAGCTGCGGCCGAGGAGATCGACACCGCTACGGTGAGGACATAGTCGACAAGCAGGGCACTGCCGACCACCAGGCCCCAGTTACGACCGTGGTTGACGGTTGCGACCTCGTAGTCACCTCCACCGGAGGGGTACGCGTGCACGTTCTGCCGGTACGAGGCCACCACGGCGATCATCACGACGGCGACTGCCAGCCCCACCCACGAGGCATAGGCGTATCCGGCCAGCCCCGCTACCGAGAGCACGAGCAGGATCTCTTCCGGGGCGTAGGCCACAGAAGACATCGGGTCCGAGGCGAAGACCGGCAGTGCGATGCGCTTGGGTAGCAGTGTGTGGCCCAACCGTTCGCTGCGGAACGGCCTGCCGACGAGGATCCGTTTGACCGCCGTAGCGAGCTTGGACACACGGGAAGCCTACGGCTGGCGCGGCGGCCCTCCAGCAGCGCGGCGGCGCCATCGGCGATACCGTTTCCGCGCAACCCTCGACCCGGGAGTGACCGTGTGCACATCGTGATCATGGGTTGTGGCCGGGTAGGTGCCGGTCTGGCCCTGGCATTGGAACGTCTGGACCACGACGTGGCGGTGATCGACCAGAATCTGCAGGCCTTCCGCAGGCTTGGTGCCGAGTTCCACGGCCAGCAGGTTCGCGGCATCGGCTTCGACCGCCAGGTGCTTATCGAGGCGGGAATCGAGCGGGCGGGGGCGTTCGCCGCGGTGTCCTCCGGCGACAACTCCAACATCATTTCCGCTCGGGTGGCCCGGGAGACGTTCGGGGTAGCGCATGTCGTCGCCCGGATCTACGACCCCAAGCGGGCCGCCGTCTACGAGCGTCTCGGCATCCATACCGTGGCCACCGTGCCCTGGACCACCGACCGCTTCCTGCGCATGCTGCTGCCCGAGGGCATGGCGTCTGCGTGGCGCGACCCATCGGGCACGGTGGCAGTGCTGCAGCTGCCGCTGCACGAGGGGTGGGCCGGGCGCAGCGTGCGCGACCTGGAGGAACACACCGGCGCGCGAATCGCGTTCATCGTCCGGTTTGGCACTGCGGTGCTGCCCGACCACGAGACCGTGCTGCAGGCCGACGACCAGGTGTACGCCGCCGCAGTCTCCGGCACCGTCACTGAAGTCACCACCGCAGCAGCTGCCGCACCCCCGAACGACTAACTCCAATGATCGGGAGCCGTCATGCGCGTGACCATCGCCGGAGCGGGCGCGGTCGGCAAGTCCATCGCGGCCGAACTGCTCGAGTTCGGCCACCAGGTGATGCTCATCGAGAGAAATGCCGATCAGCTCGAACCGCACGAGGTGGAGGCCGCTGAATGGGTCCTCGCTGACGCCTGCGAGCTTGCTTCCCTGGAGGAGGCCGGGCTGGAACGCTCCGATGCGATGATCGCGGCGACCGGTGACGACAAGGTCAATCTGGTGGTCTCGCTGCTGGCCAAGACCGAGTTCGCGGTGCGCCGGGTCGTGGCTCGGGTGAACGACCCGCGCAACGAGTGGCTGTTCACCGAAGCATGGGGGGTCGACGTGGCGGTGTCGACGCCACGGATGCTCGCCGCGATGGTGGAGGAAGCGGTCAGCGTGGGCGACCTGGTGCGACTGATGACGCTGCGGCAGGGGCAGGCGAACCTGGTCGAGGTCACGCTGCCCGCGGATACCCCGCTGGCCGGGCACCCGGTACGGCAGCTTCAGCTGCCCGCTAACGCCGCGCTGGTCACCATCCTGCGCGGGGGCCGGGTGATCGTCCCCCAGGGTGACGATCCGCTCGAGGGCGGTGACGAGCTGCTGTTCGTCGCCGCCGCGGACGTCGAGCCCGAGGTGCGCGCGGCGCTAGGTCGTATCCCGTCCTAGCGGGGTGGTCGGGGCGAGACGTCCACCCCGGCGGATCGCCCAGATGGTGACCAGCGCGGCCACGGCGGTCAGCGGCAGACCCATCGCCAGCCGGGCCACGCCGAGCCAGCCGATCTCCTGCATGTCATACAGCCAGCGCTGCACCCCGAAGCGGGCCAGAAAGAACACCGCCCACACCAGGGTCGCCACGTCGAAGCCGAGCCGGACGCGGCGGTCGCTGCGCCAGCCGTGCCCGGAGCCGTTGAGCACCGACCACAGCACGCCGACCAGCGGACGGCGCACCACCACCGACAGCACCAACACCAGCCCCGCAATCAGGCTGTACCAGATGCCGTAGAGGAAGAATCCCCGTGCCTCCCCGGTTTGGTAGGCGATGAGGGCGCAGACGGCTACCCCCAGGAAACCGGACACAGCCGGCTGGAGAGGTTCCCGGCGAACCAGCTGCCACACCCCCACCGCCACCGCGGTACCCAGCGACGCCCAGATCGCCGGTTGCAGCCCGATCAACGGATTCACCGCGACGAAGACCACCACCGGTACCACGGAAGACACCAGACCGCTGACCCCACCCAGCTGTTCCAGCAGGGTGGGAGCCCGCGTGGACCCCGCACTGGTCGGGGTGGTCGGGTGCTCGGACGGCGGAACGGCCTGACTCATGAACTCCGCTGCAGCTCGTAGTAGGGGTTGTAGAGCACCTTCCGGCCGTCCCGAACCGCGATCCGGCCGGACGCCCGCACAGTACGACCGGGCTCGATGCCGGGGATTCGGCGCCGCCCCAGCCACACCAGGGTAATACCCTCGGAACCGTCGAACAGCTCGGCCTCCAGGGTAGCCACAGCCGCCCGGGGGCAGTGCTCCACGCTACGCAGCCGGCCCAGGACGGTCACGGCCTCCCCGGAGGTGCATTCGCTGGCGCGCCGCGCTCCAGACTGCTCGACGCGCCGGGACAGGTCGTCGGCGTCAAGCTCAGAAGTGTCGCTGGTCAATCGGTGGACCAGGCGCCGCCAGTAGCCGGGAGCCGCACCGCTCATGTCGATCTCCGACCGCGATCGCGAGTACCCCGACGGACCCGCTCGAACACCAGGATAGTCCGACGCCGGCACAATTCCCGCTCGTCAGAGTCGATATCGCCCCATTGGTGCGGTCAGCCCTGCCGGGCACTTCCCCCATCGCCAACGGTGGCGGCATCGTCGGGGCCCACAGTGGCCTGCTTGAGCTGCTCGGCGAGTGGCCCGGGCAGCTGCAACGGCAGTGGGCTGCGCACCGGCAGCGGTTCCGGACCACGCACCACC
>JBGSWT010000575.1:0-2816 GCA_041751815.1 Pseudonocardiaceae bacterium | reverse complement strand
CTGGTGGCTGGGGAGCCCTATGGGGTGCCACTGCCTTGGCCGAACGGGGCGCGGTTGGTAACCGGCGCGCTGGCGTTGCCGCCCAGCGCCACCCCGTTCGGATCGCTGCGCTGGGAGCAGCTGCCCCCCGACCTGAGTCTGGCTGGGTGTCGGGAAATCGACATCTTCGGTGCGGTGCACACCACGCTGCACGGTGCCGCAGATCATGAGATTGCTTAGCTCACTTAATAGTCGTATTGCTCCTACGTGCCGACGGTCACCTTACCTCCACGGGTCGCACTCCTCTCACGTGCCATTGCCATCTTCTTTGCATCGTCGCGAGCCAGTCCAAGCGTATGTATCACCTCATCAACCTTCCCCGGCTCCATGATTGCATCCCATGTGAATGGTGGCACAATGGATACCAGCACCTGCCCCTGTTGCGCTATCACGACCATTGTCGCTGCCACCCCGCCGCTGCCTTTCACGGAGACCTTGCGGTACACCGAACCGCGCTGCCTCGCAGGCGAATCTTCAGGCTGAAGCTGCGTCGGAGAAGGATTGACTGATGCATCAGTCATCATAAATACCCGTGTTGGCCGTGGTGCTTGCTGTCACTGTGACGTCGTTCCTTAGAGTTCGTGGGTGAGTCGAAGTTGCCATATGTGATCGCTTGCTCGCACACAACGGTAAGCTGCCAAACGGCTGAGAGGGACCGGCTGTCAGTACGAGTACTTGCAGATCAGAATGTGATAGATGGAGGAAACCGATGGTCAGCGGCCGAGGAACATTGCGCGGTGGTCAGGGTTCGTCGCGTTGTCTCGGTGCAGTGTCAGGCTTCCTACTCAAGTTGATCCGGGAATCCGCCGGGCTTACCCAGGTCCAACTGGCTGAGAAGTTTGGCGTGGACGTGGCGAGCGTGCAGGGTTGGGAGAGCGGTCGCCGGCCGCTGACGGCGCTGCGCGCCGCAGATCTGGTTCGGCTGCGTTCCCGGCTGTTGAGGGAAGGGGCACGACGCACCCTGCTCGCCATGCTGGAGGATGCCATCCAGGCCGACGTGATCGTCGCCGAAACAGTGCAGGCTGGCGGCCAACTCATCAGTGCCGACGAGCATCCGCTCGGTGCAACAGTCCATCAGCGTCAGCTGACCAACCTGATCGTATGGCCGTTCACCGGGATAGCTCCCGCTCCGCTGCGGAGCCTAGCGACGGCGCGGCTTCGGCGTGGACCTGTTCCAGACCGGCCGATGCTGACCAAGGAAGAGCAGACGTGTTTCTTCGATCAGCTCCTCGTGACTGCGGACGCATCCCACCATGAAGACACCGCGCTGTCACGTCGCCAAGCGATCTACTTGCTCGGCTTCGATACCCGAGCGAGCACGGCTCACTGGCTGCATGTCGAGCACCGTCGCGCCCTACGAGGCGCCGGACGCATCGATGACATTCCGTCCTCAGTCGCCGTCCGCTCCTCTGCTGTCGCACTCGCCGACGGTGGCGATCGCGACCCGTTGCGGGCGTTCCTGGACCATGCTCTCGCCACCGACCAGCTGGAGCGGGCGAACCTCAACTACTGGGCCTACTGGGTGGGCGAGATCGACGGCGTACAGGTCGACGACGAGTTCATGGGGCATGTTGACCCACGAAACTGGAGTGGCATCCGGCTGTTAGGGCATCTCTTGGAACGTCTGCATCCCGGTTCTGGACACGCCGAGCTCAACCTGCACACGGTGTGGGCGCTCCTGCTTGTCCATCCCGCCCTGCTCAGCGCGCATGCCCACTTGAGATCCGCAGTGGACAGTGCGGTCGAAGAACTTGCTGCGGATCACGATCTCAGCGTGCAGGCGCGGCGTGAGTTGTCGGACATCGCCTACGCGGTCCGTCTCGCACACCGCTAGGTAGGGTCATGGTCGTGGAGGTTCCAGACGAACACGCCGTGGCCGTCGCGAACTTCACCTTCGAACTTGGCGTACTCAAGCGGATACGTCGCGCCGGTTGGTGGCATCTGGGAGTACGGGATCCCGAATCGGTCGCTGAGCACAGTCTGCGGGTCGCGCAGCTCGCCTCGCTTATCGCTGCGATCGAGGGTGCCGAGCCAGGTCGGGCGGCGCTGCTGGCCGTCTGGCACGACTCGCAGGAAACCCGCACCGGCGACATCCCGCACACTGCCAAGCCGTACCTCGACCGGTGTTCACCCGAACTGATCACCGCTGACCAGACCGCCTCGTTACCCGATACCGCCCGCAAGACGGTCCAGGAGGCGGTGGCTGAGTACGAGGCGCAGCAGACGCCCGAATCACACTGCGCGAAGGACGCCGACAAGCTTGAGTGCCTGATCCAAGCGATCGAGTACCAGGACGCGGGCTACGCCAGAGTGCAGGGTTGGATTGACTCCTCGCGCAGTGGCCTGCGGACCGACACCGCACGCCGCATCGCCGACGCTGCCTCCCGTACATCTCCTCTCGCGTGGCGGGGGCGCTGACAGCTAGTCAACTCGAATGCACCACCGAGGGCTCAACCCACAGAGATGAGGATGAGCGACGTACCGACGGCCGCCCGCCTGCGGTGGGTTGCGGCCGAGCGCGACTTCGTGCCGGCCGACGATCCGACCAGCGAACCGGCCGGACTCCAGGTGATGGATTCGTGGTTGGTCGAGAACGGTCGGGTGCGGGCGTTGTCCGCGCACATCCGACGGTTCAGCTCCACCTGCGCCCGGATAACGGCACTACCACCCGAGCGCAGCGCCGAGTTCGTCCGCGCGGCCGTCCGGCGCATCCCCGGCACAGGTCGCTGGTTTCCCAGAGTGGAGCTGGTCGGCGGCGGCGACGCGCCCGAGCAGCA
>JBGSWT010000574.1:0-2682 GCA_041751815.1 Pseudonocardiaceae bacterium | reverse complement strand
TCGCGTCGTCGTGGCCGGCGACCGAGGTGAGCCGATCCGCGGTGCTGACCAAGGTCCTGGCCGCTCCCTTCACGTTGAACAACCCGGCCAGCCAGCAGACGCGCCGGCTGGGGGTGCTGGCCGTGTTGTCCTGGTTGCAGACCCACCGCGGCGGCAGCTGGCAGCAACGGTGGCAGGCCAGCGGCGCGGAAGAGCAGCCCGACTGGCGGGATCTGATCACGGCCGCGGCTGCTGGTCGTTCCCGGGCGGGCACGGCCACCGAGACGCAGCTGCCGCATCTGAGCCCCGGTCTGCTGGTGCTGATCTGCGCCGACGTGATCCGGCCGGGCCTGGGTTGGCTGCTGCGCTTTGCCCCGGCACGGCGTGGTCTGGCCACCGAGCTGGCCCGGACCCGGGACACGGCGGCGTTCGCGGCGCTCGCCGAGTTATGCGCGCAGGGCCAAGTCGGACTGCAGGCCGGGCAGCAGGCCCTGACCCGGGTCGCGGCCATCCTGGCCGCCAAGGGCGGCCCGGTCGCCGCGGTGCGGGTCGGTGACTGTGTCGAACTGCTTCAGATCACCGCCGGCATGCGCGCCACCTCCGAGGCGCACGCCCACAGCCCGCTGTTCTATCAACTGCTGCGCAACCACGGCGTCCTGGGCGAAGACGCGCCCGCCACGATCGAGATGTTCTCCGGCCCCGGGCAGCCCACCTGTGAGCAGCTCATCGACCGCTACCGGATCACCTGCCGCCCGGTGCGCGACGTGCTGGTCGACTACCTGCGCGAGCGTCAGCCGTCGGTGGACTTCTCGACGCTGCAACGCTTCGCCTACCTGCTCGGCAAACTGTTCTGGGCCGACCTGCAGGCCCACCACCCCGGCATCGACTCCCTCAAGCTGCCCCGCGAGGTCGCCGCGGCATGGAAGCAGCGAGTGATGACCCGGACCCGTGCCACAACCTCTCCCGCTGGCGAGCGGGTCCGACTGACCGGGGTGCGGCTGGACGGGCGCAGCGTGCTCTCGGCCGTGCGTGCCTTCTATCTCGACATCGCCGAGTGGGCCGACGACGACCCGGCCCGGTGGGGTCCGTGGGCGGTGCGCTGCCCGGTCAGTGCCAGCGACGTCTCCCATAAGAAGGACCGATCCCGGCGCAAGTCACGCATGGACCAGCGCACCCGGGAACGGCTCCCGGTGCTGCCAGCGCTGGCGTCCTGGGTGCAGGCCGAACGGACCCGCACCGCCGAGCTGCTCGCCACCGCCAAACGCAGCGAGCCCGGCGACCTGTTCACCGCCACCGGCGAGACGCTGCGCCGCCCGGTGATGAAGACCGAGACCACCGGCCGCATCTGGGCAGAGCATCCAGACGGGCGGCGCCGCAACCTGACCTTCGAAGAACACCGCGGCTTCTGGACCTGGGCGATGGTTGAGGTGCTGCGCCACACGGGCCTCCGGATCGAGGAACTGACCGAGCTCTCGCACCACAGCCTGATCCAATACCGACTGCCGGACACCAGCGAACTGATCCCGCTGCTGCAGATCACCCCATCCAAGACCGACGCCGAACGACTGCTGGTCATCTCCCCCGAACTCGCCGACGTGCTGTCGACCATCGTCGCCCGGATCCGCCGCGGACAGACCCACGTGCCGCTGGTGGTCTCCTATGACAAGAACGAACGCGTCTACAACTCGCCGATGCCGCTGCTGTTCCAGTGGCGCCGGCGACTGGAGGACCGCGCGGTCACCGAGACTTCACTGCGCAGCTATCTCGATCATGCCCTGACCGAGCTCGGCATCAAGGACGCCGGCGGTCAGACGATGCGCTACACCTTCCACGACTTCCGTCGGCTGTTCATCACCGACGCGATCCTGCACGGCATGCCGCCACACATCGCTCAACTCGTCGCCGGGCACCGCGACATCAATACCACCATGGGGTATAAGGCGGTCTACCCCGAAGAGGTGATCAACGGGCATAGGGCGTTCATCGCCCGCCGCCGCGCGCTACGCCCCCACGAGGAATACCGCACCCCGACCGACGAGGAATGGGCCGAGTTCATCGGCCACTTCGAGCACCGAAAGGTCTCCGTCGGCGACTGCGGCCGCTCCTACGACACCCCCTGCATCCACGAACACAGCTGCCTACGCTGCCCGCTCCTGCGGCCAGATCCAACCGCCCGGCCCCGCTTGCTCCAGATCCGCGACAACCTCATCGCCCGCATCGCCGAGGCCGAGTCCCACCGCTGGCTCGGTGAAGCTGAAGGACTGAAAGTCAGCCTCGCCGGCGCTCGCGCCAAGCTCACTCAGATGGACCAGATCACCGACCGCCGAGACCAGACCGTCCAACTCGGCGTCCCCACCTTCACCGACGCTGCCGCCCGGACCAACACGAACTCAACCTGGCGCCCGCACCATCCCTGACCTCGCCGAACAAGCCTGGCTCCGCCCAATTTCAAGATCGCCTTTCTAGTTCGGAGAAGACAAGCTCGACGCGGTGTGGCTGTGCAAGGTCGCCGAACGGCAGATGATCCGTCCGAGTTTCGTGCCGCCGCCGCAGATCCGTCGGTTGCGTGATGTGACCCGGTACCGGATCGATCTGGTGGGGGTGCGGACTGCGGAGAAGCAGCGGGTGGAGAAGCTGCTGGAGGACGCCCAGATCAAGCTGTCGGTGGTGGCCAGTGACATCTTCGGGGTGTCGGGCCGACAG
>JBGSWT010000573.1:0-30174 GCA_041751815.1 Pseudonocardiaceae bacterium | reverse complement strand
TGGCACCGGCCAGATCCCCGCCGCACCCCGAGCAGCCGTCCGGCGGGGGCAGCGTCTCGGTCCGATCCGGCGCCACCGTCGGCGCCAGTCCCGAGCCCTTGTGGCCCGGCTGCCCACCGGGCTTGCGATCCTTCGACCTCTCCCGAGACGAGCGATCCGCCCGCCGCTTGGCCTTGGCCGCGATCGAATCCTGCGAGGGTGGGCTGGAGGAATTGGTCGAATCACGCCCCAGCCGGGCCTCCAGCTCAGTGATCCGCGCGGTGGCCCGCTCCAGCTGCGACGTCAAGCCCACCACCAGCGCCGCCAGTTCCTCATACGAGGGCGACGGCTGCTCAGGCGCGGACACAACCCAGATGATCGACGATCAACCACCCAAGATCGAGCCCACACGCCGTCACCTGCGGCAGCCCATCAAGATCCACTCGCTGCATCAGCCCAGCTCAACCGGACCCGTGAATGGACACGAAATAGAGGCCTCAGTTTCCGGTAGCCGCGATTGTCGTAGACGCCACGACAAGTCGCTCGCGACGCGCAATGATGTAAGTGCTGCACCAGTGATGGGTCCCAAATCCGCACAACCCCACGGGGACCGGCAGAAGCCAGCCAGGATCCGTCCGGCGGTCTGAGGCAGCTATAGAGTGCGGTGCCAAAAGAAGGGCACCCCTGTCGTCCGGATCTACTGGACGACAGGGGTGCCACATCCCTGCACACTCAGGCGGGCTGTGGCGCTGCGAGCTCGCGGCCTGGGAACCAGCCGTTTCCCATGTCGGTGACGCGCCACTCGTCGACCCGGAGCGTCACAGTCTCGATCGGGGCGGCGAAGAACGGCTCGACTGCGGGCACCTTCGCCAACAGCACCCGGCGCACCTCCTTGGCCGCGTCGCCGGTCACCACCTCTGCCGTGGCCTGGGCCTGTAGGAAGGGATCACCGGGCGAGCCGGTGGAGACAATCACTGCGACGCGAGGGGCCTGCCGGATCGCGGCAAGGGTGCGGCCCCGCTGCTCGAGGGCAAGCGACAGGGTGAACAGGCCCGTCTCGGCGAAGTAGACACCGTTGACCCACGGTCCCGAGTCACCGCACGTGGCAAGGTACAGCGAGGAGTGCGTCGCGAGGGTGCTGCGGAGCAGGTCCTCGACCTCAGTGTTCTCCCCTGTGGTCATAGGTAACAGTCCTCCGGCTCAGTGGTCGGCCGCGCGCACGGCGGCACAGAAAGGTGATGCGTCACTATCGATCGCGGTGGATCGCGGTGGATCACTGCGGTGTCATGTCACGAATGGGGCGCGTGAAGGCGTCGATCAGCGTACTGGACTCATCGCGTGACCATGGTCTCCGACAACGTGTCCCTCCGCCGCTTCCGCTCAGAGCTCGGCGCGCGCCTTCGTCAGCAGTTGTTGGGTGTGGTCGGGAGTCTCAGCGTTTACCGTCAGCCGGTCGAATACTGCGCCGTACATCTCGGTATCGGATCGCTTGTCCAGGTAGAGTGCGCCGCGGAGGTGTTCGATGTAGACCACATCTGGCAGCTCTGGCTCGGCGAAGCGCAGCATCGTGAACGAACCTTCGGCGTCGTACCCGCTGCGCGGGTAGGACACCACTTGCAGGCGGATGTTGGGCCGTTTGCTGAGTTCGAGGACATGCTCAATCTGAGCCAGCATCACCCGCCTGCCGCCGATCGGCCGGTGCAGCACGGACTCGTCGATGACTGCCCACAGCTTGGGTGCATTCGGCCTGGCGAGCAGGGCCTGTCTCCTCATCCGGACCTCGACCTGGCGTTGCGCACTCTGGCTCGCCAACTCAGACCAACCGCGGGTCGCGATAGCCCTCGCGTAGTTCTCGCTCTGCATTAAGCCAGGGAAGAACTGTTGCTCATACGTTTGGATCCGGGAGGCCGATTCCTCCAGCCCGAGGTAGTCCTGAAACCAGTCGGCCAGTAGATCAGTGTAGGGCTGCCACCATCCGGGCTCGTTGGATCGCTTGACCATCTCAAGGAACGCCTCCCGCTCCTCAAGATCTGTCACCCCATACATTGTGAGCAGGTCGGTCACGTCGCGCAGCTTGAAGCTGACCCTGCCCAGTTCCATGCGGCTGATCTTCGACTCAGAACCCCGGATGGCGTAGCCGGCCTCCGCGCGTGAGATCTCGGCGGCCTCCCGCAGTCGGCGCAGGCGGGCACCCAACATGATGCGGCGGGCAGTGGGGCCACCCTGACCAGCACCATGGGACGCAGTGGGATCGGGTGTGGCCATGACCGCCCTCCGGTGTCGTCAAGTCTCCACGCTGCGCGTAGCGCTGGTCTCTAGAACGAGGAACGCCCCAACCACACAAGGTAACGCGACAGTCAATACTCTGGTGCTTTACGGGCGCGTGGGCACTCTTAGCCTTGCTATGTCCTGATGCGCACCGCGACGCCTGTGAGGCCCTTGACGCCGGTACCAATGCCCTTGCCGGACGATGTCCCACCAGCGCACATTGACTGACACAACCAGGCGAGCATCACCCGCGTCTACGACGCGTTTCTGGGCGGTAAGGACGACTGAAAGGTTCTTCGGACGGCTTCAGCAGAGCGCACCGGAGCCATTAGCTTGGCAGGCACAACCCGGGATGTCCTGATTGAGAGACCCGATTGATCGACAGTCAGACTGGCATCACCCAGTTCGTCGACCGCGGGTCGGCACGGGTTGCGGTGACCGGCGGACTGGTGCGGTGCTGACCTGCTGAAGCATCCCAGAGTCGGGAGAGGCCACACCCGAATGCGGTAATTGTCACTCGGTTCGTCACTCGCTTCACCGCGGCAATCCGACGCCCAGCCCAAGACTTCATAAGGCAGCCGACAAGCCCGGTCTGGGCGCATCTAATGACCTGTGCGACCGATGAGTGCCACGAGCTGTTCATCTCGGAGTTCCCCCGTCCCCGTTTCCGGCTTCAAGATCCAGTGCTCCCTCCAGCAACGCGGCCATGTCATCACATCAGCGGTGAGCTCTCCCGGCCACCAGCGGAGGCATGATCTCGACCTAGGACTCAACAACATCCGAACCAGAGGAGCGCGCTCATCCACCGACGCCTACCGTGAACCAAGCCTGCTCTAGGCCGACCCAACAGGTCCCATTAGCAGGTGGAGCACGATGCCGAACGGGCGTGGGTGGCGCTGGCGCCTTGAGTCGTGGGCCAGGTGGTAGGTGCAAAATTCCTCACGACACCACCACGACGACGTGGTGTCGATGACCCCAGGCAGAGTCAACGGGCGGGTTCAGGGTTTGCGGCCGACCGCTCCAACGATGCAGTCCTGTATGGGGTCAAGCGGCTCGATCCGCGGACCGTCGGGCCACCAGTCGGTGCACCGGATCAGGCCGGGCTCGACCAGCTCCAAACCCGGGAACATGCCCTCTATCTCGGCGCGAGTGCGGAACGCTCCGCTACTGCCCAACGGGCTGTGCAAGAAGACCTGTTCCATCTTGCGAGCGAGTTCGCTCAACTCGCTGGTGGTCTCCGGATCACAAAAATGGCTGATCGCCACGTAGGAGCCCGACGGCAGCGCCTCGATGTATTCGGCCATGATGCTCTGCGGGCTTCGCTCGCCGTCGTAGTGGTGCAGCGTCCCAAGTTGAAACAGCGCGATCGGCTCAGAAAAGTCAAGGTACACGCGGACGATCTCGTCGTTGATGACCTGGCGTGGCTTGAAGATGTCGGCAGCGCTGAAGTGCGTCTGGTCGTTCTCCTCCAGCAGCGCCCGACCGTGCGCGAGCACGGTCGGGTCGTTGTCGACATACACCACACGGGCATCCGGCTGGATCCGCTGAGCCACCTGGTGAGTGTTCTCCGCCGTGGGCAGCCCGGATCCACAGTCAAGGAATTGGGTGATGCCCGCCTCTCCGGCGAGGAAGCGGGTCACTCGGATCAAAAATTTCCGGTTGTCCCACGTCATCCGGCCGATCTCAGGCGCGACCTGCTCGAGTCGCCGGATGAACTCTCGGTCAACCTCGTAGTTGTCCTTGCCGCCAAGAGCCGCGTCGTAACACCGGGCGATGCTCGGCTTGGTCGTGTCGATGTGCACTAGTGCGACATCATCCGACAGCGGGGCGTCGATACCGGACATATAAGGGCCTCACAGGCGTTGCACTACGGATCTGGACCAGCCAAGGGTAGGAGTACAGACGCGCGCGGTAAACCATGGGCTGGAGTGTGATCATCTGCCACAGCACGACACATGGTCGGCTGCAGCATGTTGGCCGGCCGCCGACACGGGCTGCGGGTATGAGCAACCAGCAGCTTGCCACGATCATGGGACCAGGGTTTTGCGACTGATGGGACCATCTGGCGTGGCGTTCCACCTTCCGGCCGGGCGGCCGTTGCGGTGCCGCATGGCCTACCGGAAAGCGTCCGTGATCGAAGTGAAAGAGATCTTGCGGCTGTGGCTGGATGGCCGGTCGCTGCGTGAGATGACAGCCGCGTGACGGGCCGGCCCTCAGCCCGATACACCCCCGGCGGCATCACAACAATGCCCTCACCCCGCTCCGGCCGATCCCCCACCGGGAGCCCCCGAACCGCCCGCACCAACTCCGCAAAACGAGCCTCATAACCGGCCAGGGCGTCCACATACCGAAAATCCACATACACCCGCCCCGCGACGAACGGCGGCAAGGGCACCTCATCAACCAATACCGGCACCAGCCGCTGCACCCCGGCCACCACCCCCGCCATAGCGCCCGCGAACTCCTCCTGCCAGCACGGCTTCCCCACCGCCGCAGCACTCACCACCACATCCGCCGACGCCAGTCCCTGCTGCAACCGCTGCGACAACCGGCTGCCCCCCACCACCTCCCATTGGTCCAGGAACACTTCCAGCCCCACCCGGTGCAGGTTGTCGGCCAGGACCTGCACCCACTGCTCATCCTCGTGGGCGTAGGAGACGAACACGTCCCACCGCTGTGTCACAACACCCCTCCCAAACCACCACCAGCGACCACACGACGCCACCACACGACGCCACCACACGACGCAAGAACCACACCCAATTGTCGCGCCAGATCACTTACCGCGTTACCACGGCATCCCCAGCTCCCCTGAGCGTCGGCGCCTACGCCGAGTCACGATCAGCACACGCGGAAAACCAGCGGTCACCACCGCGGGCCAATACCGCAGTTCAACTCCGAGCCCTTCGACCGCGCGAACCCAGACCTACAGCGGTTTGAAAACCTGGAAGTCGAGCAAGCTCCGTTTTCAGCCAGATTCCTCCGGGACAACGCCGTCAGCTACAGGAGGCTCGGAGAGTTGCTGCGAATACCTAAGATTCTGATCGCCACGTTATTAGGCCTTTCATGTGAAGGTCGATGACTGCGGCGCGTGCACGCTCCTCGTCGTGCTACTAATTAGAACATAAGTTTGTAGACATCACATCAATTTTGTGCGATACTAGGTGCATGGCGAAAAAAGGCAGAAGAGCTGCCGACGAAGAGCGACTGCTCGCGGTGCAGATGCAGGCGAACGGGATGCCCGTCCCGGAGATCGCTGAGATCATGAACGTCGGCACATCTACCGTTTTCGCCTGGATCGATAAATACCGCAGGGGCGGGCTGGCTGCGATATCGACGAAGGCCGCATCGGGCCGGCCGACGACGCTGGATGATAGCGAGATGATCCGTCTCTACACGATGATCAACGGGAAGGACCCGCGAATCCACGGCTTTGGCATGGCGTTGTGGACGCGTTCCTTGATTCGAGACCTGATAAAGATCAACTTCAAGAAGTCCGTCTCGCTGGTCACAGTGGGCAGGATACTCAAGAAGCTCGGGATGTCACCGCAACGACCGCTGTACCGGTCGTGGAAGCAGGACCCCGAGCGGGTGCAGCGCTGGAAGCGAGAGGAGTACCCGGCGATCAGAGCCAGGGCAGCGGCCCAAGGCGCCACGATCCTGTTCGCAGACGAGGCGTCGGTACGGACGGACTACCACGCCGGCACCACCTGGGCACCGGTCGGACAGACACCCGTCGTGATCAGCTCGGCGGTACGGCACTCGGTCAAGATAGTCTCAGCGATCGGCCAGCGAGGCGAGCTGAGCTTCCAGGTCCACGAAGGATCGATGAACGCGCAGCGATTCATCGAATTCCTCCACAGCGTACTCCACGATGTCGACACACCCATCTTCTTGGTGGTCGACGGCTCGTCCGTGCACAAGGCAAACATCGTCAAAGAGTACGTCGCCAGCACAGACGGGCGATTGGAACTGTTTTTCCTGCCGCCCTACTCACCCGAGCTGAACCCCGACGAGTGGGTCAACAAGAACGTCAAGCACGACAGGATCGCGCGGGCCGTACCCTTCACCAGGGACGACTTGATGAGAGTCGCAGTCGAAGCCCTTGAACGACTCAAGAAGTGCCCCGGGATCGTCCGAGGATTCTTCGGTGACCCAAAACTTCGGTACATCAGCGCGTCGCACTCGTGAAGGAATACTTGTCTTGAAACTTACGTTTTCCTTAGTAGTACCGCAATGGCACATGCGCTGGCCTCAGTGCAGTGGGAAACGCAGCGGTCTCGGTAGCCCTCACACGATCGCCATCGCAGCCCCCTGCGCAGACAGGCGTTCGAGCCGGTAACTGAGGCGAGAGCGCCAGATCCGACGGGATAGCATCGGTCGCGCCGGAACCCCATACCTGCTTAGCAAGCATGATCAACAAGGAGCCACTGTGTCCCAGCTCAGTCCCGTGTCCGCCGAGCCCGCCGCGAGCGTGCTGGTGCCGGCCGGGACCACAGCCGGTCAGGCGGTGCGGAAGGCGGGCTTGCCCGGTAAAGGCGCCGACGCCGTGGTGGTTGTTCGGGATGCCGAGGGCGGACTGCGTGATCTGTCCTGGACGCCAGAGACCGACACGGCAGTGCAGCCGATCGCGGCCAGCACTGACGAGGGCCGCAGCGTCATCCGGCATTCCTGCGCCCACGTGTTAGCGCAGGCCGTTCAGGACCAGTTCCCGGACGCCAAGCTCGGCATCGGACCGCCGGTAAAAGACGGCTTCTACTACGACTTCGATGTCGCCCGGCCGTTTACCCCCGACGACCTGCAGGCACTGGAAAAGCGGATGAAGCAGATCCTCAAGCAGTCCCAGCGATTCTCCCGCAGAGTCGTGGAGACGGTCGAGGACGCCCGGCAGGAGCTGACGTGTGAGCCTTACAAGTTGGAATTGATCGACCTCAAGTCCGGCGTGGACACCTCCGAGGTGATGGAGGTTGGCGGCGGCGAGTTGACCATCTACGACAATCTCGACCCGCGCAGTGGAGAGCGGATCTGGAGCGATCTGTGTCGCGGCCCGCATGTGCCGACGACCAAACACATCCCTGCCTTCACCCTCACCCGCGTCGCGGCGGCTTACTGGCGGGGCAACGAGCGCAACCCGCAACTGCAACGCATCTACGGAACGGCGTGGGAGTCACAGGAAGCGCTCGAACACCACCTGGCGATGCTCGCCGAAGCCGAGCGCCGTGACCACCGCCGCCTCGGCACCGAGCTGGATCTGTTCAGTTTCCCGGACGAGATCGGCTCCGGCCTTCCAGTGTTCCATCCCAAGGGCGGAATCATCCGGCGGGAGCTGGAGGACTACTCACGGCGCCGCCACGAGGAGGCGGGCTGCGAGTTCGTCTATACCCCGCACATCACCAAGTCCCAACTGTTCGAGACATCCGGCCTTCTGGATTGGTATGCCGAGGGAAAGTTTCCCGGCATGCACCTGGACGCCGAGCTCAACTCCGACGGCACGGTTCGCAAGCCCGGTCAAGACTACTACCTGAAGCCGATGAACTGCCCGTTCCATTGTCTGATCTACAGATCGCGCGGGAAATCCTATCGCGAGCTGCCGCTACGAATGTTCGAGTTCGGCGCGGTGTATCGCTACGAGAAATCCGGCGTCGTGCACGGCCTGACCCGGGTCCGCGGCATGACTCAGGACGACGCACACATCTACTGCACTGCCGAGCAGGTGCCAGCTGAGTTGCAGTCGCTGCTGGCGTTCGTGCTCGGCCTGCTACGTGACTACGGCCTGGACGACTTCTACATCGAGCTGTCTACCCGAGATGACGAGAAGTACGTCGGCACTGACGAGATCTGGACCGAGGCCACCGAGACCTTGCGCCGGGCCGCCGAGGCCAGCGGGCTGGACCTGGTGCTCGACCCGGGCGGGGCAGCGTTTTACGGCCCCAAGATCTCGGTACAGACCAGAGATGCGCTAGGCCGCAACTGGCAGATGTCGACCATCCAACTCGATTTCAACACGCCTGAGAGATTCGAGCTGGAATACACCGCGACTGACGGTTCCCGGCAGCGGCCGGTCATGATCCACCGGGCGCTGTTCGGCTCGATCGAGCGGTTCTTCGGTATTCTCACTGAGCACTACGCGGGAGCGTTCCCGGCGTGGCTGTCCCCAGTGCAAGTGGTCGGCATTCCGATCGCGGACGAGCATGTCGAGCACCTCCATCGGGTGGCGAAGAAGTTGCGCGACAAGGGGATCCGCGTCGATGTCGACGCATCTGACGATCGGATGCAGAAGAAAATCCGCAACCACACCACTCAGAAGGTTCCATTCATGCTGCTGGCCGGGGCAAAGGACGTCGAGGCAGGTGCAGTGTCGTTCCGATTCCGGGATGGCAGTCAGATCAATGGCATCCCAGTCGACGAGGCAGTCGCCGGTGTCACAGAGTGGATCGCGCAGCGCGTCAACTCCTCCCCCACGGCCGATGACTTCAACGCCGAGAACTACTCACGCGCGAGTCGATGACCTCGGTGCCACATGGATGCCTGTGGTGCCCAGCCGCTTCCAGGAGGACCATGGGTTGACCGACGTCACCAGGAGGGGACCGATGAAGGTCGAGGAGATCCTGAAGGCGAAGGGCCGAGCGGTCGAGACCATCGAGCCCGGGGCAAGCATCGATGAGGCGGTAGGCCTCCTGAACGGCCCCCCTCAGATCGGGGCCCTGGTCATCTGCGGCGACGACAAGCAGCGGCCGATCGCCGGCACGCTCACTGAGCGAGACATCGTCCGTGCTCTCAGCAAGTCTGGTGCGAAGCTACTGACCATGCGGGTCGCCGACGTCATGTCGCGAAACGTCCCGGTGTGCGCCCCGCAGGACAGCATCGCGCGGCTCATGCAACAGATGACGGCATCCCGTTATCGTCACCTGCCAGTGATCCATCAGGGGAAGCTGGTCGGCCTCGTCAGCATCGGTGACGTCGTCAAGGCCCGAGTGTCGGACATGGAACTCGAGACGGGCCTGCTGCGGGATCTTTACATCGCGCGGGGATAGCCCAGCTGGCGTACGCAGCACGAGCGAACGGCTGCCCTGCCTGCAATCGCAGGCAGCGATGACGCTCCGTAGCGCTTCGACGTCTCCCGACCGATCCCGGCACGGCGTACCGTGCTGCTCGTGTGGGGATTGGCGTAGAGACGGGAGCTGACACCATGAGCAACGTCGATAAGTACCGGTCCGCACACCAGGCGTTCAACCGCCGTGACTGGACGGCGGTAGTCCAGAATTTTGCCCCCGACGCTCAGTACACCGATCACGCACGGCGCGTGACGCTCAAGAGTCCGCAGGACTTGGTGGACTACCTCAGGGCCAACTGGGTGGCGGCGTTCTCCGACGCTGCGATCACCGATATCGACTACATCGATGCCGGTGACCACGTGATCGCACAGTTCACCGGAACCGGAACCAATGACGGTGCATTCGGGCCGATGCCGCGCACTGGACGTCGAATATCCACGCCATTCTGCGAAATCTTGCAGTTCGACGCGGCGGGCCAGATCATCGGCGGAAATCTGTACTATGACCAGGTCACGATCCTCGTCCAGCTGGATCATATGGAGGTCCCGCCGCCGACCTGAGCAGACCTGTTGCTGACCTCGTCCAGCCACCTTCCTAATCCACGAAGGCGAATTCCAATATCGCCCCGGGATTGTCCAGCTTGTCAGTCGGAGGCCCGGACTGGGGTCCTGCCCGACCAGTGCTGTCAGTGACGATGTAGAGAGTACGGTTGTCCGGGCTCAGCACCAGATCTCGGTATCGGTTTGTGGTCTTGAAGAACTGGGTGACATCGCCCTGAACCGAGCCGCCGTCCTGCGTGAGCCTCAAACAGTAGAGTGCGCCATTCTTCAGACTCGTCACCAACAGAGAGTTGCGACATGGCTCCAAACCACCCTTGTCCGCGGGCAAGAAGTCTATACTGGACGGCGCTATCGACGGCCAGCAGATGTATGACTGTTCACCGCACGCCGGATCCTGAAAGTTGTGTTCGCCCGCGACGGTGTACAGCGTCTTCAGTGGCTCGATATAGTCGGGATTGATCCAGGCGGTCTCCCTTTGCTGGGGGACTGACGGCGCAGAAGTGAAGTTGTTGTACTTCAGGGCCGAACACGGCGGCGTGGTCGACGCAGACCAGTTCGCGTACAGATAGGCTTGGTCGTCCTTGAAGCCGGAAACATGCGGCCAACCATAGTTCTTGCCTGCCTGGATCAGATTGATCTCATCATCAGCCTTGGGGCCGTGCTCCGCTGAGAAAAGGCGACGCCCTGGCCCGAAGACGAGACCCTGCGGGTTCCGATGACCATATGAGTAGATATGACTTCGCACTCCGTTGATCACCGGGTTATCCGACGGGATACTGCCGTCGAGGTTGAGCCTGAGAATCTTCCCGACGTACGTCGTCCAATTCCCCGCACCGACGTCGTCTGCAGTGGGAAGGTCCTGTGCCCGGATCGGATTACAGAAACGCTGGAACTGATTGTTGCCCTGGTCTCCGATCGAATAGTACAGCTTTTGATCAGGGCCGAGCAGTAGCCGCCCAGAATTATGATCCGAGCTGGCCGGTAGACCCGAGATCACGTCAGCCGGATTGCTCAGCGCCTGCGCCGCTGGATCGTAGGTGTAGCGAACTATCTTTATGCGTCGGTCGACCGCCGCATTAGGTGAGACATCGTAGGTATACGCTAGGTAGACGTCGCCGTTCTCGCTTCCCTTGAGAAAGTTCGGCTGAAATGCCATACCGAGCAGGCCGTCCTGACTGTCGCTGGCGTACGCGTCGGCGATGGTGAGCACGGTGGTTTTCGACCCATCCGCCGGGTTCACCCGGGTCACTGCCTTGCCAGCCTTCTCCGTAACCCAGAGAAATCCGTCGGGCCCCCAGGTGATCTCCCACGGGTCAGCCAAACCGGTGGCGAGAACGCGAAAGGGCAATGGTTCGCCTGGCGCTTCTGCCGGTGGATTCTCCGGGGAGGCTGTACAACCCGCAGTTGACAACACGAGCAGGGTGGCCATGGCCAAAAGCCGCTTCATGTGCCCTCTCCCCTTCAGCAAGCGCGTTGGCCAGCTGCAGGAATGCCTCGGACACGTGTCCCTACGGCGAACCCGCGCGACGACCGCTCAGTTCGTCGACGCAAGGTACACGATCTCCCTGTCCGTGGCCGTCCGGGGATCAAGCGTCCCGGAGTACGACAAGTGCCGTACAGCGCCGCGCCAAGAGCTCACTCACATCCCGCCTCCTGCGTGTAGGCCGCGGCTGCGGGGGTAAAGCAACGTCGGGCAGTGCCTGAGCAAGAGCGAAAGCCGCAAGGCTGCCCAGCAGGGTAAAGAGGAACTGCGCAAGCGCTTAGCCGGCTAAGCGCCCTGTCAGGAGTTCAGCCACTTTCCATGGCTTCACGTGCCCAGGCCTACATCAGATCACCGGGTGATGATGCTGTCCTGCAGGGATTCGAGTAGCTCGGCAGGCCCCTGGTATACCTCCACCGCGCCCGCCTCGCGCAGCTCCTCGCGGCTGATGCCGCCGGTGAGGAACGCGATGCAGTCAAGCCCGGCCTTCTTGCATGCCTGCACGTCCCAGACGGTGTCGCCGACAAAGACCGCTGCATCGGGAGCCACCTCGCCGCGCTCCAACGCGATCTGCAGGATGTCAGGTGCCGGCTTGCTTTCCTCCGCGTCACCGGAGGAAGTGGCCGTGGTGACAACCTCCTCAGCATCGAGCGCGTCGCGCAGTGCGCGCATCTCACGTTCGCTGGCCGAGCTTGCCAGCACCACCTGCAGGCCCCGATTGGCGCACGCGCGCAGTAGGTCCGCGGCGCCGTCGAAGGCTCTCAACCGGGGCCAGTAGGGTGCATAGAGGGCTGCGTGTGCGGAGCGCATGTCGTCATCGATCGCATGGTCGCGATCGCCCGGCAGCAGGTGATCGAGGATCTTGTCCGAGCCCATACCGATGGCGCGGTGAATGTGAGCCATCGGCATGTGGTGGCCGTATTGGCGGAACGCCTCACACCAGGTAACGACGTGCAGGTAGTTGGTATCGACGAGAGTGCCGTCCACATCGAACAGCACTGCGGAGATTCGAGTCATGCTGCAAGAGCTACCCACTGCATCGCGGCGGTATGCACCGAGATCACATGTTCCGGGGGTGGCCGCCCGTTCTGGCCACCCTCCTGCGCCCACGACACCGTCCCGCGATCGCGTGACCCTCACTCGGAGGATTTAGCGCCCGCCTTTGTGCCTCCACCTGCGGGCTGGCGGTTGCTTCCTTTGCCGCCACCCGAGTCCGACGCATTGGAGGGCCCGCTTCCACGTGGTGGGTCCGCGCTTCCGGACGGCCCGCCGGTTTGGTTGCCGCCGCCGGTTTGGTTGCCGCCGCCCGGGTTCGATCCAGAGGAGCTTGACTGGTGGTCACGAATGTATTGGCGGATCTGCCGCTCCGCCTCGGCTCTCCTCGCGGCGTCGCCATCATCGCTCTGGTCAGGCGGAGGATTCGTGGGCGGTTGTGGCTTGGGCTTAGGTTTCGTCTGCGGGCGGGGTTGGCCAGACTCGGTGTTATCTGGCCGCTCAGCAGTTCGCTTGGGCGGGTCTACCGACTGGTCAACTCGCTGCCCGAGATCGGCTGGCAAGGAAGGCTCTATCGCCGGGCCGGGCTGGCCTGCCGGCACCGACGACCCACCGCCAGGAGGCACGACGGTTCGATTACCCACCAGCGCTGCGGTTGGCTGCGTTTGGACGGGCTCGGCGCCTGGCCCCGCCTGCGGGGCAGCAAGCTCCCCACCGACCTGACCCGGATCACCACTGCCCGCGGCCACCACGCCGGCCTGACCACTTGTTGGCGCAGCCGCCACCGAGCTGGAGGACGTATCCGATGAGAAAAGCGGCGGCACGACGACCCCTACCACAAGCGCCGCTACTGCAGAAAGTAATGCACCTACCACGACCCGGCTATTAGATCGCGTTGGCCTAGGCCTTGGGGGTCGTGGCCCGGGGCGCTGGGCGTTTGCCTGGCGTTGCCGAAATGGCCCGGTCGGCCAGGCTCGTTGTCGATGCGCCGGCCGGCGCGTCGGAGTCGGAGTCGGAGTCGGAGTCGGAGTCGGAGTCGGAGTCGGCTGCTCGACGTCTTCTCGGCGTTGTCCGAATGGTCGGCCTAGCCAAACCCCTTGTCCCCTTGGTCGATGTGCCGGCGGGCGCGGCTGCGCCGGGGGCACCCCAGGCTGCTCAACGTTTTCCCGGCGTTGCCGGAATGGTCGACCCGGCCAATCCCGTTGTCTCCACACCAACCGGCGTGGCCGAGATCTACCCGCGCTTCTATTCCTCGGAATGGGATCCGGCATGCCTGACTCCAGCTAGTTCCAGTGAAGCTGGTGCGAAAGCGGGTCCTGTCGTTGGCGCAGCCTGCAAAGGTGCCAGATCAGCTACTCCTATAACGCCGTGAGTACCGCACGTCGCACACTCAGGCGAATAATGAACAGCTGCCGGAAAAGTCCGCTGGACTTGGGCATCGTAAATGACTAGCTTCGGCGTGACCTTCTCTTGCCCTGACGCGGCAGCAAACGTTCGCACAGCTTCTGCAACCTGCATTGAGGCCACAACGCCATTCAAGAATATCACTGAGGGCGCGGCCTCCTCGGTACCGTAGCCACGGGCCCGTTCGTATTCTTGCACCGCTGGCGGTGCTAAATCATACGCCGCTCGTTGTGCGTGGATAAAACCACGGCACTCAAGGCAACCGACTCCCGGTGCAACGACTTGGACCTGTCCGCCGAGTCGCGCCGCGAGACTGGCGGTCCCGAGTCTCGCACCGGTACCGGCATCGATGAGAGGTATGAGGTACCGAATGGATAGATGGTTCAACGACAGGCGAGCGCCGTGCCCGTCGACGCAACCGAGCAGCAGATCCGCTGCCTTGGCGTGGTTGAGAGCGCTACTGTCCAAGAGTGGCGCTCTCACGGCTGTTACCGCCACCGCAGGGGCCAGCCGCTCGATGAGGTCCCGGAAGACGTCGACCTTGTACCGTCCGACGTCGTCTGGTGTGGCCCCGATGAGGCGGTTAAGATTGCTCAGTTCGACACGGTCAGGGTCAATCAGAGTCAGGTGGCCGACGCCGAGGTGGGCAAGTTCTAAGGCAACGAAGGAGCCAAGACCACCAACACCGACGACGGCCACTCGCGCTTTTGAGAGGGCCTCTTGAGTGGAAACGCCGAGCAGGGACAGTTGGCGACTGTGACGCACCCCTTGCGAAGGGACTGACCCAGGTTCAGAACTGGATGCCGGGAGGTGGCGTAAGACCGGTGAGTCCTCAGTGGATCCACCGACGATAGTCACTTGTCGCACCGGCAAGATAGCTCCGGTTACACGCTGATAGTAATGAGCGTCAAGACTGTTTTGCCCGACCACCATCGTGGCGTGATAAAACGGATCAGGCAGCATTGATGCAAGGCGGGGCATCTTTATCCGGTCGTTGGACCAGTCGATCCCACTAAATGTTGTACGAGACCCCGAGTCAAAGGGGTGTGAGTGGATCTCAATGAGACTCCAACCCTCCCGGCGACACCGGGTCAATGTGTCCGCGACGAACTTACCGTTCGGGCTGATCCCTGAAGGTGACTGATGATCTAAATCCGACGACCGTGCGCAGACCAGCTCACGGCCTACCAAACGAATCCTGCTGGATGACACATTGGGCGCGGCGAGGACGAATGCCATCTGCTCATTCACACCTCTTCGCCCTAGTCCGTTACTAGCAGAGAGAAGGTGGCTGCGGAGCTGCGACCAGAGGCTCGAGCTCAAGACAATGTCATGCACCTCATGGGTCATTACTTGCCCCCGCCTAGTCTGCGCCGATCACGAAAGACCGCTGCAATCAGGTTCAGGTAACTTACCAGACTGTGACCGCTCAGCAAGTCGGTACCACCGGCCGGTCGCCAACCTATAAGGTGGATACAGAAATGTCCCCAGCCGCGATCAAGGTGCTCCTTATCAGTACTCGGGCCGCGCGTGAAGAAGTGATTGATTGACTGGCCTTTGTCCGTCCGGATATCGTGGTCTGTCCAGAACCACTCTGGCGGTACCGAGGGATAGCCGGGAGTACCACAGGGGATGTCGATCAGAAGTTCAACGTGAGTCTTGTTCCAGCCCGGAGCAATCGGAAAGCGCTCGACATAGAACCACGTGCCGCTCTCAGTATCGAAACGGACATCGCCTAGCCGCTGCGAAAGTAACAGCGCCTCGGCCTGGAGTCGGCCGAGCCGGCGCCGGGTTTCGAGGTCATTGGCCATGACGTCAGCCCGAGCTAGGCATGCACCCATAGGTGAACGGCGTCACTACCGAGTAGTCGACTGCGGCAGCAGGCAGTGGCTTATTATCTTCGAGCTTGACGATTTTTCCATTGGGCATGCTTGCCATCACCCAATCCGACAGGACGCTCTTGCTGTGACGCTTGAGATCGGCGGCAGTTGGCTGCTCCTCACGCACGTCGATGATTTCGCCGTTAACCATGTAGTTACCCATCTCAGTCCTCCGTTCTGTTGGTGATTACCTCTGGCAGCTAACGACTCAGGACAGAGGTGCGCTTCTACATGTAGTCTCAGCGCTTGGCCGAGTGACGGTGCGGGCACGGGCTGTAACTGCACTCAAGGTCGGCATTGCCCATGAAGCGGCCGCCCGCCCTGTTTGCACTTTCATGATCCACCTTGTGATGCCATCGTTATCGCGTTAATCGCCTCCGGGCTAAGAGGCGTTACCCATCCCGCAGCCCACAGCGCTAAGTTATGGCGCGCGCACGGAGTGAATTCGATTTTGAGTTTTTTGCGCCGTTTGGCCGCTTGCGTATGGCTTGCCAGCCCAGGCTGACGGACGCCCGGCGAGGGACGCCGGCGTGGAGCACGGTGGCCTGGGTGCCCGGACCCCCTCACGCTGCACCCATCCTGCTCGGCGTGCAGCCGATCGATGTCGTGGTGGAGACGTCGCGAGGCAGTCGCAACAAGTACGAGATCGATGAGCAGACCGGGCTGGTCCGGCTCGAGCGACGGTTGCCTGGCGCGTTCGCCTTTCCCGCCGTACGGCTACGTTCCCGGTGCGCTCGGCTCCGACGACGAACCGCTCGACGCGTTGGTACTCACTATCGAGCCGACCTACCAGGGGTGCGGGTGTGGGCCCGGCCGATCGGGGTCTTCTGGATCCTGGCTAGGCACCACCGCGAGGCAAAGTTGCCTCGACCCCGGGCAGTGACTACGCCGGCGGGCCTGCGGACTGCGGCGGGAATCCGGCCCAGGCGGAGAGCCAGCGCAGCGGCGACGGCTGATGACTGCCCCCTGGCAGGCCATGGCCGCTTCTCCGTTTGCGGGTGCGTAAGGTGTCGCGCGGTAACCCGGTGGCAACCGTGCGTAACGGGGGCGACCAGCACGACAGCCGCACCAGCAGTGCACACGGTGCTCCTCATTGCCGAACGCTTCAGCGAGAGATGACGAACATGGCGCTTAGACGACGGCGTTTATCCCAGCGCCGCAAAGCTGTGGGGTTGACTCAAGAGTCACTCGCGCACCGCCTGGGAGTAGAGCGCTCCACCGTCGCCCGATGGGAGGCCGGGGACACCGAACCACAGCCGTCGATACGGCCAAACGTGGCCCGTGCCCTGCAAGTGTCCACAGACCAGCTCGCCGACCTACTCACCGAGTCCGAGGATGCCAATACGACGCAAGCTGTCTCAGCCGAGGCGGAGACGGTGGCGCAGGTTCAGTCGGAGGTGTGGCTGGACCGGGCCGAGTTCGAGAATCTGATCCGTCCGCAGGTAGCCGGGGCCGTCGAGGCATCGGCTGAGTTCGGTCGCCCCGTCGTTGTCGACGCTGATCCTGAGGCCACCATCGTGCTCGACCGTGCCCTGTCCGGGCGTGCGGCCGATATCGCCTTCCCGGCCGATATCGACACCGCCGGCGCGGACATCAGACTGGACATGCCGGTCCGGACAACGGTCGGGGCTGGCGGATTCGCCGGGTCCGCCGTCCCCGAGCCGGCCCAGACCGACGACGTCCCAGACCTCTCATCCGTGACCACCATTCCACTGCACCTGCCCCTGGCCCAAGTCCAGTGGCGCCGGGCTAGACCGCAGCGGTTCAAGCGGTTCGCCGCGGCGGGCGTCCTCGCCCTCGTCGGAGGGATGGCGGTGTCGCTGATGACTTCCCACAACGGCGCCATACCCCCCGCCGCCGGGAACCCGGCCCGCAGCCCGGTGGCTGCCATCCCAGCACCCGACCCCGGCAGCAGCAACAGCCCCCACAGCAACGACTTCACCGGAGCACCCGCCGCCGCGCCGGACAAACCAGCTGACGGCATCGTCCCCGCGGTGCCCACCCCGAAAACCACCCAGAGCGGCAACCGGACCAGCCGGTCCAGACCTCCTGCCTCCATGACGCCCCCTTCTCCACCGCGCACTCCAGCAATCCCGGCTGAGGTCTATGCGTGGTCTGACAAGGCTGGGCTCAGCGATCAGAGCAGGGCACGCCTTCGTCCACAATCGCCACCGCGGCCATAAGACTGGTTTTCATCGCGACAGCTTCCGATCGACGTTCTCCACCATCGAAACCCATTCTCGCGCGACTGGCTGAATGTTCAGGGTGGCGTCCAGCCTGGTGATCGCCAGGAGGCGGCGGACCATGCGAGCTGATGGTCTCGACCAGCTCAGCGGCCACCACCCGCAATTTGATATTGCGGCGTTGGGAGATGGTCCGTAGAGCGGCGAAGGCCTGCTCGGGCGTACCCAGTTGTTGAGCCATGATGATGCCGATGGCTTGATCGATGACCGACCGGAGGACAACGCGATCCGGAGGTAATCAGACAGAGTCACCTCGTCGTAATGGCGCAACGCCGCAGTCACGGCGATCGCTGCCTGACCGGCCAGTAGCGCCGCCAACTGCCGGTCCAGAGCCTGCAAGGCGTTCGAGGTGCGAGCGTAGACGTTGAGCACCCCGACGGGTTTGCCCTCCACGATCAGCAGCACCGAGTGCACGCCCAGGATCCCGTGCCCCCATCGCGATCGTGGGATAGCCACCCCACCGCGACTCGACGCTGAGGTCCGGGGCGTCGACGACCTCACCGCTGGCCAACGCCTGCAGGCATGGTCCGGTGTCGAGCTCGTATTGTTGTTCGTCGAGCTGGCTGGCTAGCTCGTCCGCCGCAGCCACGGTGAATACCCGGCCCTGCTGCGCCAAGGTGATCCCGCAGGTAACCGCCGGTTCCACGGTGCGCACTGCTAGCTCTGCCACCTCCTGCACCAGTTCGGTGAAGGACTCGGTGGACAGCAGATAGCTCACTCGCCAAGAACGGCGAACGGCCAGACCGCAACGCGAGGACTCCCTCAGTAGCGACCAGTGTGCCACGCCACACCCGGCTGACCGGCCGGAGCAGCCGGCGATAGACCGTCGCCGCGGTGGAATCTGGTAGGTGCCAGTGCGGGACTGGGCCAACAGAGCTGGACGGCTGGTTCATGCTCTCGTGGGAGTCGCAGGTTGACGCCTGACCGCCCGGAGATCACACGTAAGCTCGCTTGGAAGTTACAGTAAGTACCCGAATTGCATCTGATCAGCGTACTCTTCGCCGCTCGATTAGCTGATTCTGAAGTACTATCGGCGGAATTTCAAACTTGGCGGCGTTCCCGGCCGGCCTGTACCACGCCACGCTGATATTATTAATGTGTTCACTGTTTTCCGCGCTTCTGTCAGGGGGATCGATGCGTGCCGGTGAGAAGCTGCGTCTCGATGTGCAATCGAACCAGATCACGCCTCTGATCGGCGTGTATGACATGTTCTCCGCCACGCTGGTGGCTTAGCACTACGGCGGCATGTTCATCTCCGGATTCGGTTTCTCCGCCTCCTATTACGGCCTGCCCGACATCGGCTTCATCGCTTGGCCCGACATGGTCAACTTCGTGCAGCGGCTACGAGTGACCTTCCCGCAGGAGCACCTACTGGTCGACATCGACGATGGCTACGTCGACCCCGAAGTCGCCTGTCATGTGGTGAAACATCTGGAGCGGATCGGTGCTTCCGGGGTGATCCTGGAAGACCAGAAGCGGCCACGCCGCTGCGGGCACGCTGATGGCAAGCAAGTCCTGCCGCTGGAGGAGTACCTGGAGAAGCTGAACCTGGTGCTCCAGATCCGCGAGGATCTGCTGGTAGTAGCACGCACCGACGCCACCGAGGAATCAGAGATCCTGCGAAGGGCCGAGGCACTGGCTGCCACTGACGCCGACGTGCTGCTAGTTGACGGAGTGCGCAGCGTATATTGGATTCACAAGGTACGGCGGGTCATCGGTGATAAGCCGTTGCTGTTCAACCAGATCGCGGGTGGCAAATCGCCGCGGCTGTCGCTGACCGAGTTGGAAGACCTCGGCGTCAACGTGGCCATCTACAGCACGCCATGCCTATTCGCCGCGCAGACCGCGATCGAGAATGCGCTACTGGAGCTGCGGGCCAACGACGGCAGGCTACCCGAGGTCAAGGACGGTGACGTCGGTGTCACCGCCTCAACCGAGCTGCTGGAGCACAACATCAGCCACGAACCATAGCTTCCTGGGTATCTCCAACGGCAAAGTAAGCCAACGCGACCGTCCAGCGCGTGTTGGAGTCCCGGGCATACTTGCTGATCTCGCGGAGCAATTCAGCTTCCCAGCACCCAGCTCATGATCATTCCGTTTGCAACCTTATCCCCTCAGCTCAGCCGTGACACGCCGTATCAGAGCCGTTGCCTGGTCCCCGGTTCTTGCGGCGCCACGGAGAACGTCGAATGCATGGATGATCGGTGCGATCTCCTTGGGATCGCCCAACCGTTGTTCTTCGGCCAACGATTCCACGAAGACGAACTCGTCATCGAGCAGCCGAAACCCAGACAGCGGCAGCACCGACATCGGCGCTCGCAGTGGGATCACACCTAACTCAACACCGGGGAACTCACTTATCACGACGAGGTGGCTCAGCTGGTCTAGCTGTAGCTCCCGAACGCCGGGCGCGGACCACAACGCAGTCTCACCGATCACGAACTGCCAGTGCCGCCCGGGCTCGGACAGGCGTGCCTGCCGCTTGGCCCGTGCGGCGACGATCCTATCGAGCTCAGCGTCCGATGCGCCCTTGGATCGGGCGCTGCCAGGCAGCTCAAGCAGTGCCCGGGTATAGGCCGGGGTTTGTACCAAGCCTGGAAGGAACGCCGGTTGATACTCTCCGATACGGGTAGCGGCGGCTTCCATGGCCTCAATGTGCGCTTGCCGGTGGGCCAGCGCACCGCGGGCCAGTAGGTCTGCAGTAGGCGTGTATTCGACGAGCCGCGTACAGCATGTCCAACAGCACCTCGGTCTCCGCACTCGATGCGCCGGTGTGCTGACCCCAGATTCGTAGATCGTCCTCGGTGGGCAGCTGTGCCCCGGTCTCCAGCCGGGAGACTTTGGGTTGCACCCATCCAGTCCGGCGGGCCAGTTCAGCACCGGAGGGCATCGCCGTTTCACGCAGTTTCTTCAGCGTTGCCGCTAGGCGCGCGCGCCGCGGATTCAGTGCTGTCACTGCGCGGTCGGCACCCGTTGGGCCAACTCAGGCCGCTCGCGAACGTAAGCAGCCCACGGTTGAGCGAGGCGCAGCGCGGCTTCCCGCTGCTGGCAGGCGACCACCGCGGCGTCCGGGTGGGTGAGGTGTGCGACGCCGATCCACGTGCCGTCAGCGCCGTAGCGCATGCCGAATAGCTGGGTGTCGTCAAATAACCAGAAGTCACTCAGCGAAACGTCAGCAGGCCACGGCTCGCCTTCGGCTAGCGGGATGATTCTCACGTCCTCGCCAGCAGAGACGCTATGCGCGTAACTCCATGCGACCTCGAAGCGCACGTAGTCGGTGAGTGGCTCGGTGACCACGTGGACGCGTTGCATCGTGCGGCCGTCCCGGACAGCGGCGCCTACCAAGGCCATCCATTCCTGTTTGCCGGGGTGCGGTTGCGGGGTCTGCCCAGCGAGAAATGCCTGGATCGAGTCATCCTCACCAGATCCCCTGTAACATTGCAACGTCTCCAACCGGAAGCAAGAGCGGCGAAACTGGCGAAACCATACCGAGAAGTCCGGAGCGCCCGGGGACAGCATGCCTACGCCCGGAGGCGATCTGCCGCATCGAGGATCACCTGCGGGTCGAGTCGCACGATCCGCTCTCCCGGCAGCAGGTTCTCCGCAACCTCATACGCAGCCGCCGCGGCCTCCTCGGCTTGCACGTAGACCATCGAATCATCGCCGAGGTAGCAGCTGTCGTAGCCCTGATCGCCCCTTCCGGCCAGCTCGATTGCTTCACCGGCTGACACGGCCCGGGTCTGGCGTCGGGTCATCGACGTCCTCGTCGCGGAAACGAGATCTAGAAGCCACTCGCCGGTTCTTCACCCACGCTCTCGACTACGGCCCACGACCATCGAGTTGAGTGCCGACCAGACTCCCACGTGTCCACGAGCTGCTGACCTCCAGCTGCCACGTCACCGAGCAGTACGTGAGACCTGTTCAGGCGGCTGTTATTGCAGCGGACAGCAGCAGACTGCCAAAAGTCCGCAGCTTCGGCCAGCACTTGCCGCTTGACTGCTCGCAGGGCCAGCACAGACGACGCCCACGAGGCGTCACGTCAGCTGCTGACATGTCCGACCCCTGGGTTTGAGGCTTGCCGGTCTCCGTTGTGCTTGTATACGAGTCTGCCGCCACGGTCTGGGGGACGACATGGTTGGTGATGGTCTTCGTTGGCGGGTGCGTGCGGTGGCGGGGATGGCGGTGCTCATGGGGCTTGCTGGCTGTCTTTCGGGACCTTCTGACGGCGGTCAGGATGGTTCGCTCATGCACGTGAGATCTTCGGCGGAACGCGCGGTGCTGGAACGCAAGATTGGTCAGATGATCTTAGTCGGGTTCCGGGGTATGAGCCTGGATGACGTGGGTCTAGTCGTCGAGCAGATCCACGCGGGCCAAGTCGGCGGCGTCGTTTTGTTCGATGTTGACGTGCTCAACGGCCAGCCGGTGCGCAATATCCGCTCGCCTGAGCAGGCGCGGATGCTGGTCAACGGGCTTCAGCGGGCGGCCGGTGGAGCGCTGCTCGTGGCTGTCGACCAGGAAGGCGGCCGCGTGACGCGACTAAAGGAGCAATACGGATTTCCGGCCAGTGTGTCGCAGCGTGAGTTGGCGGCGCGCGGGGTGAAAGCCACCGGCGAGCAGGCTGCGGTGACTGCTCACACGCTCAACCAATTGGGTATCAATGTCAACTTAGCGCCCGTCGTTGATCTCGACATAAACCCCGCAAGTCCGGCGATTGGAGCCCTTGATCGTAGCTTTTCTGCTGACACCCAGCTCGTGAGCGAGCACGCCCGGGCGGTCATCGAGGCCCATCACGAACACGGTGTGCTCACCGCCGTCAAGCACTTTCCCGGTCACGGCAGCGCGGCCGCTGACTCCCACCGCGGTTTCGTCGATGTCAGCGCCACTTGGTCAGAAGCAGAACTTGATCCTTACCGCGCGTTGATCCACGACGGCATGGTCGACATGGTGATGACCGCCCATGTGTTCAACCGCCACCTCGATCCCGAATGGCCTGCCACGCTGTCGCCATCGACCATCACCGGACTGCTTCGCCAGCGACTCGGCTTCGCCGGCGTGGTCGTGGCCGACGATATGCAGATGGGCGCTATCGCTGAACACTACAGCCTGGAAACGGCGCTGCGTCAAGCCCTCGTCGCGGGCGTCGACATCATCACGTTCGCCAACAACAATCCTCGTGCCTACGAACCCGACATCGCCCCTAAAGCGATCACCATCATTGCAGCCCTGGTCCAGGACGGCACCATCAGCGAGGCCCGGATCGACGAGTCGGTCAAACGTATTCAAGCGCTCAAGCAGCGGCTTTCGCGCTAATCCTAGCAGGCACATCATCGCGAAGCGACGGCCCTGGCCGGAGACGCGCCTGAGCTGACCTCGTCAACGTGGAAATCATTGTGCCCGTTACAATGCAGGCGAGGGCCGGAATCTGACCGTGACGGCGTGCGCCGACGCCGATCTAGAGACGACAGGCCACTCAGTCGAAGTAGCCCTCAAAGAGAATCTTACTGATCTTGGTGGCGGTCTCCCTACCGACGCCGAAACCGTCCTCGATCACCTTTGTGTTGTTCATGATGGACACAGTGAAGCGCTCCTTCGGGCCGACGAAGCCCACCGAGTTCATGATCCAGGAGCCGTCGTCGTTGTCGTCGGACCAGCCATTCTTGTTGCCGGGTGACGCGGCATTTCCTGCGCCCCACACGCCCCACTGCTGGTTGGGGTCGACGGTGCGCATCTCACGGACGATGTAATCGCGGTGAATGTCGGGGAGCTTGTTCAGCACATAATTCATGAGCCGGTCGAGATCATTGGCCGTGGTCAGGATCCAGCCCCAGGTGTGCGGGTGCTCGGCGGTGAACTTCATGTCAGTCATCCCGTAAGACGGGAAACGAGTCGCGTAGTTCTCGGCGCCATAACGCTTCCACAGCGTGGTCGCCGCGTCGTCGTCACTGGAATGCAGCATCTTTTGCATCAGGCCGCGGTCCTCGGCGGTCAGCCTGATCGCACCCGAGTCGTTGCGCAGGAGGAGATCCACCACCATGGCCAGTTTTGGGGTGGAGCAGCCCCAGATATGTGTCTTCGAGTTCGCGTTGCGCCAGACCGCACCGGTCTCCCGGTCGCGCACCACGATGCCGGCCACGCCAGGACGGCTCGCCGCGTAGGCCTGCGCCCTCGCAATACGACGCTGGAGTCTCTGGTCAAAGGAAACCCCGTTACCGCTGTTGACCGAAAGGGTCTGGGGAATCTTATCTGAGACGGCGTGGGCTGCCGGTACGATCATGGCGACGGTTAAGGCCGCCGCGACGGCACTCGCGGCCAGATACTTATTAATCATGTTTAGAATGCCTCACTCGCGGATGTGCCACGTCCGGGGAACTCGGTGGCAGCCCGGTGGTCGTCACGCTCCGTTGACCATCTCATCATGACAGACATCCCAGGAGCTTGAATGTCAAGCTGCGGCGTTCTCGACATGGTGTGACCATGCGATCGCTTCGTCGTAGCAGGTTTTGAGGCAGCCGTGCAGGATGCCGACGAGCCGGTTGGCCAGCTAGCGCAGCGCGGCGTTGTGTTCGGCGCCGCGGGCTTTGAGCTGGTCGTAGTAGGCGCGGGCGCCGGGGGAGGCGTTGAGCGCGCTGAAGGCCTGGGTCATGAGTGCGTCGATGAGCCGGTCGTTGTGTACATACCGCGCCATCACGACCTTCTTCTTGCCCGAGGCGCGGGTGATCGGGCTCGTGCCGGCGTAGTTTTTCCGGGATTTCGCGTCGGTGTAGCGGTCGGGGTCATCACCGAACTCGGCGAGCACCCGGGCACCGAGGACCGGTCCCAGACCGGGCTGGGAGGAAATGATCTCAGCGTCCGGGTGCTGACCAAAATGCGCATCGACCTGCCCTTGCAGGATCTTGACCTGCTCGTTGAGGGTCCTGAGCACCGCCACGGCGGCGCGGGTCGTGGCCGCGTACGCGGCGGTGAGCACCTCGGGCTGGCCCAGGTGTTCGGCGCGCAGTACGGCCTGGATCCGGGCGGCCTTGTCTGCGACGTTGCGGCGCCGGGCGCGGGTGAGTGCGGCACTGATCTGGGTGATCGTCAGCTTCGCCGCCGAGGCCGGGTCCGGTGCCTTGGCCAGCAGCTCCAGGGCATCGGCGGCATCTAGATCCTCGAACGCCGCAAGCGCGGCCGGGAAATACTCGCGCAGTGCGTGGCGCAGCCGCTGGGTGTGGCGGGTACGTGCCCAAATCAACGTCTTATGGGCCCGCGTCACCACCTTCACCGCCCCGGCCTGGGCGCTGTCGGCGGCCACCGGACGCAGCTGGTGGGAATCAGTACGCACCATATCGGCCAAGGTGTGCGCGTCAGCGGCATCGCTTTTGGCCCCGGAGACGCTGTGCCGCTCCCGGTAACGGGCCACCTGCAACGGGTTGATCGCGAACACCGTGTACCCAGCGGCGACCAACGCCTGAACCCACGGGCCACGATCGGTCTCGATCCCGATCACCACCTCGGCCTCATCGGCGTCCTCACCGAGCTGCTCGGCGATCATCGCGTGCAGCCGGGCCATCCCCTCAGGCAGCCGGGCCTTGGCCAACCGCCGCCCGCAGCGTCCATCAACTCCACATCGTGATGCGCCTCGGCCCAGTCATCCCCCACGAACAGCAACGTTCCGCGCCGGGTAGGCACACATATGGACCGCCGATGACGGGAAGCAGCGGCATGTCGTCCGCCTCGCCTTGCACCGCATCCCGGTGGTAGGCGAGCAGCGTCGGCCAGTCCGGATCGAGCGTCGCGGACTCGGGCCGAATCGGTCGCTCGGCAACGAGGCTACGGCGGACGGGCGTGAGTTCCGGCGAACTGCCGCGGGGGCGATTAGCGATGACGATGCGACCATCTACCGCAAACGCCGACTTCACCGGCTTCTGCGGTGCCCGAGCGTCCCGCAGGTGATCCCCGACCGCGTCAAACAGCTCATCGACGGAGACGTGCCCGCTGGCCGCACTCCCGGCGCTACCAGTGCGCAACGTCTCGATGATCGCCGCTGTAAAGACCGAGGGTTCCGGCTGGTCGGCTGTACCACCCCCAGCGAAGGAGTCCTCACCGGCGCCGGAAGAGGACAGCACATAAACACCCCGCGGCGTAAGGGGGCTCCGGGTCTCCGGCTGGGCCTGCACCGCCTTCGCCGTGGTCTCGCGGGTACGGAAGCCGAGCGCAAAGCCGCCGCTGCGGCAGCAATCCAAAATCGCGATCTTCTGCGTGGCCCAGCAGTCTTCGAGGCACTCGTTGACGAACCCAGCGCCCACCGCAGTCCGCTCGATGTGGTCGTGGTCGGTGTCGGCCGCAACGAAGAAGAACTCGCTCTCGGAGGTGACCAGACGCGTCCCGTGGCCACTGATGTAGAGCAGCGCCAGCTCATCATCCCCGCAGTCCCGGAGGAAGGCGTCGATCGTGTGACGCATCTCGTCGGCGCGCAAGTCGGACTTGACGCGGATCTCCGCGAAAGCGCCGATGTTGCGGTGACCGAGCATCTGTGCGAGCTGCTCGAGATATCGGCGCGGGCAGACGGGAGCGCGGTGAAGCACCCGTCGTCGTGGCTTTCCGTGCCGATGAGCAGTGCCCGTCGACGCAGCGGCGCCGTCATTACTGTGCGCTGCTCGCGTCGCGATCGTCGAACCGACGCAGGAACTCCTCGATCGCGCGCTGCTGCGCCTCTGTAGGGTTTCCCGTGATCTCTAGCGATCGGTTACCGTCTTTGAGGTGGACAATTCGGCGGCTGTCCCGAACACACCACTCCTGGATCGCAGTAACTAGCACCTGGGCGGCCGGACGTCCCAGCGCAGCGATCGTGGCGATCAACATAAGGACCGTCTCCACTGTGCCCTTGCGGCCCCCGCCGCTGGGGACGGCGGAAGTTCCGAAGGCGAAATCAATCCCGTCCAGCGTGGCGAGCTCGTCGCGCAGGTCGCGTGTCAACCGCTCCTGGCGCAGTACATCATCGCCCGCACCGACCTCCATCTGCAAAACCGATGCAACTTCGTTCACCAGTGTCCCCTCTCCCCCACCAGATGGCCATTTTCTCGCCCACGATCCGCAGTTCGCGATGCTCCGGGTACGTAGCATCCGCTACAGGTGTTTGAATGAAAGCCCCTCTCCCTCGGAACGAATCACGCGAATACCAGGCCGGGCCCAGCCGACCACACGGGCGAATCCGGCAGAGTGGTCGCTACGCGCCGTTCAATTTCGCGATGATGATCAACAGAACAAAGACGGTAGCAATGGTCGCGCCTACTCCGACGCCCGGCGAGCGGCGATAGTGCGGACGAACCCAGCGTCCCTTGCGGTAGTGACCCTTAACGTGCGGCATGGCGATTCCCCGATGAACGTGTGTTTGATAGCTGTACTGAACCACACGGCACGGAAGCTTCCAGCGTCCACGGAGAAACAGCTGTGACTATGAAAGTCACATGAGCAAGGTGCGGCTAAAGTGACGAGAAACTTCATCCGTGTGGAGCAGCCGCACGCGAGGCACACGGTATGCGAGGTAGCCATACGACTGAACCCAGCGGAGGTGTAACTGGCGGCCGGACTTGATCGGCTCCGCGGACCGGAACCACTCCCCATGATCCACCAAGCAGCGGCATCACCGCCGAGGTGCTGGCCGACGAGGTCGAGGTTCACATCGACGACCGAGGCAGGCTCCAGCGGAGCCGGCGTAGCCCGTGAGCCGCGATCGGGGCTCACCTGGCAGTTGTTAAGTCAGGCGCGTTCATGCCCTACGTCTCACTTTCCGGCGCGCTTGCACGGATACCGTCGGGACGGCGCCGTAGCCTGATCAACCCAGGAGGGCTCGGCCAGCAGGAGAGGGTGGGATGTCGGGTGCGGTCGGACAACGACCTCGCAGCGCTGATCCTCGGCGAGACCGCTGGCTTGGAGCTGCGCGTTCCGATGAGATGGGAGACCCGCGCCACTACGGTCCGCGCTCAGATGGGCGTGCATAACGCCCACAGCCTGCCGCTGCTCCTCGGAGTTCAGGTGCTTATACCCAAGCCGTGGAAACTGACCGCCTACCTGATGATCTACGGCCAGCACCTCCGTCGGCTTGACGTCAACGGCTCACATGGCAACCGGACCGGAGACCGCGAGGTGTGGAACGAGCGCACGCACAAGCACACCTTCTCCGAGCAGGACCAGGACACGGTCGCCTACACCCCTGGTGACATTCCGACTATTCCCACGGAGAATGTCGTGGGAGAGCATTACCGTGGAGCGTTCGAGGCGTTCTGTGGAGAGCAGGCCATCAAGCTGACAGGCGAGTACCGCTGGATCGACCCGGTGTTGCCGACGCGCCAGGAGGGGACTGGATGACCGAGTGCAGCACTCTGCTCGCCTCCGTCCTCGCAGGTGAGAGCAGTCGGTGGACGTGCCGCGAGGTGTCATCTGACACCGTCCTGCTCGTGACGTCGCACCACTACGCCGACGGGGACACCGTCGAGCTGATGGTCCAGACCGTCGGCGACGAAGTGATCGTGTCGGATGGCGGCGAGGTCCTGGCGCGGCTCGACAGCGTGGGCGTGAACGTGGACTCGCGCAGTCGGGTGGGCAAGTCGTGGAAGCGGCTGATGGCGGCCCACGCACTTGAGGACGACCGCGGCCAGCTCGTGCGTCGGGCGAGCGTCGAGCACACCGCCGACCTGGTGCAGGAGATGGCCGATGCGGTGGCCAACCTCGATGGCCTGAGGCTGCTAGCACCGGTGCCACGCCACCCGGCGTTCCCTGAGCGGCTGACGACCTACCTGGAGGCCGAGTTCCCCTTCGTGGAACCGCGAGCCAAACTGACAGGTGTCAGCGGCTCGCCCTACCAGGTCACCGCGGCCGCCGGCAGCAGCGAGAAACAGCCGGTCTACGTCCAGACGGCGTCCGGTCAGAACAACGCCGCGCAGAGGTCGGCAGTGGAGCGTTGCTTCACGATGTTCTCCGACGTCAATGGGCGCCTGCCAACTGAGCGGAAGCTTGTTGTGCTCGATGACGAGGCGACACCGGAGTGGCGCCCAGAGATGATCAATCTGCTGTCCGGCGTGGCCTACGTGGGCACCTGGACCGCCCGCGATCAGTGGACCGAGTTCGTCTGGGGCAGTGTCCCCGAGTCGCGGCTGATGCTCCCGGCAGAGCAGCCAACCCTCGGCTAAGGAGACAGGGCGACAAGCGCCCGGCGCTGCGTTACAGCTGGTCAGCAACAACGGATGGCACACTTACGACGTCCCCACCGCGCAGCAGCGGGATCTAGCGGTCACGGCGGTACTTCGCCCGAGGGCTTAAACGCCCCCACTTCCCTGCGGAGGTGACCGCTGACCGTGCGCCTTGGACCACAGCCTCGGTCCCCGCCGGTGTGACTGGGGTAACTGAGACCCACTCGAAGAACGCCCGTTGAGTCGTGCCCGACTTATCGGGCGTTTCTGCTGGTAGATGGCGGTAGCGGTGGGATTTGAACCCACGGAGGGCGTGAACCCTCACGCGCTTTCGAGGTCTGCGATCCGCAGTTCAGCCCAGATCACCTGGTTGTGTCTCAGCAGGTCATCGGCTTCGTGTGGTCTTCCGTGAACGTCCACGATCCTCAGCGACTGAGACCCCAAGTGAGACCCAGAGCGGAGGGCGGCCTGGCTGATGCGTTGGCACTCATGTGATCCTCACCCTGAATCGTGCACGTCGGTACATAATCGCGTTCACTTGCGCGCAGCCAGGCAGGAATCGCCGGTGCTCGCCAAGCGTGCTTCGAGATTGTGTTCCGGGGATCGCAGCCGCCGCTGGACGGGTCCGTCGGGAGGCAGGGTGGCCGACCTGCTGGATCAATGGCCTGCGCAGGTGTCTTGGTAGCTGATACCAGGGGCGTATTGGTCCCAGGTCGGTTTGTCGAGCGGTCCGCCAGCTCGGAGGCAGGCTTCTTGAACCTCATCGCCGCGGAATCCCCCAAGGTGGGGTAAATCCCACACCCGGACGGTGCGGTCGGCGCTGGCGGTGGCCAGGGTGCGTCCGTCGGATGCGAAGGCCACCCCGTTCACCTCGTCGGTGTGACCGGTCAGGGGTGCGCCGAGCTGGCGGGGTTGGTCCCGATTACTCAGATCCCACAACCGGACAGTCCGATCGTCCCCGACGGTGGCCAGAATGCGCCCGTGGGGAGCGAACGCCACTCTGTTCACCTCATCGGTGTGGCCGCTCAGGGGGGCACCGAGCGGGTGAAATTGGTCTCGATCACTGAGATCCCACAACCGGACAGTCTGATCGTCACCGCCGGTAGCCACGGTGTGCCCGTCGGGAGCGAAGGCCACCCCGTAC
>JBGSWT010000572.1:0-5596 GCA_041751815.1 Pseudonocardiaceae bacterium | reverse complement strand
CGACCGCCGCCGCAGTCGTTGCCGACGAAGGGCGACAGCAACGGATGGGTCCGCCGCGAGACCAACGGCGCCAACGCCGCGGGGTCAACCGCGTCGGCCGGGAAGAGCACCACCCAGACACGACCGTCGGACCGAGTCTGCCGGTCGGCATCGGTGACGTCGGCTCCTGACGCGATGACGAACGCGTCTCCCGGGGCAAGCGTCCAGTCCCGGTCGTCGACCCGGAAGGTGCCCTCACCGTGCTCGACGTAGACGAGCGGGAGGAAGTCGTGAGCATGGGCGCCCGCCGTGGGAAGCGCCACGGCGGTGTGCTCGCTGTCCCAGCGGTGCACGCTCACCCGGGGGCAGGCCCGCGCGGCGGGGATAGCCGACGACCGGCACACCCTGGACGGTGCGGGTGATCGGACGTCCGGCGGGGACGGCAGGAGCCTTGGATGTCTCCGTCAGCACACCCGAAGAACGTCCCGTGGCACCCCAGCTTCATCCCTTGTCCGCAGGTGAAACCGGGTGGAGCGTAGCGTTCGATCCACGAAGACCACCCCCCAGATCCGCTGGAGGCCATCGTGCCCGAGCTTTCCACCGACCCTCGCCGCTACCTGCCCGCCATGGGTCGGGCGTCATTGTTGCCGTTGTACGACCCGGTGGCGCGTCTGCTCGGGGCTCGCGACGCGCAGTGGCGGCTCGTCGCGCAGGCGGGTATCGCCCCGGGGCACACGGTGCTCGAGATCGGTGCCGGCACCGGGGCGGTCCTGCTGCTCGCCAAACGGGCCGTGCCCTCCGCGACGGTGATCGGGCTCGACCCCGATGCGGATGCTCTCGCCTATGCCCGCCGCAAGGCGGTACGGCAGCACCTCGAACTCGGCCTCGACCAGGGATTCGCCGACGGGTTGCCCTACGCTGGCGGGCGCTTCGACCGGGTGCTGTCGGCGTTCATGTTCCACCACGTGTCGTCGGCCGAGAAGCTGCCGGCGCTGCGTGAGGTCCACCGGGTGCTCGCCCCCGGGGGGAGCCTGCACCTCCTCGACTTCGGCGGAACGACCTCGGGACCTTTCGGGCGGCTGCTCCATCGCCGGCACACTCATGGCCACGAGGGGGCCGCCTCCGAGGGGCGGGCTCCCACGCCGGAGTTCCTGCCCTCCGACGCGGTGCTGGCACTGATGCGTCAGGCCGGTCTCGTCGAACCGACGGTCGTCGGGCACCGGTCCAGCCTGCTCGGCCCGATGACCTTCTACCGGGCCTCCGCGTGAGGATCGGCGCCGTTCGGTCGCGAGCGAGGTTCTGCTTAACGTCTGCTGAGTAGTACCCAGAGCTATGGCACATCGTGCACCATGAATAATGGCTCGTATCGTGGTACTGTCCGGGCCATGCGGGTCAGGATCGATGCTGCCGGGCGGCTCGTGATCCCCCAGCAGCTGCGACGTCTGCTCGGCGTGGAGGGAGCGGGGGAGGTCGAGCTCACCGCGAGGGAGGACCGGCTCGAGGTTCGGGCCGCGCCGACCCCGATGCGCACTCAACGCAGCCCCGGTGGAGTACTGGTCTTGCGACCGGAGCAGGATCTTCCCGTGATGTCGGCCGACACAGTTCGGGAAGCGCTCGACCAGACTCGACAGACCCGTGAAAACGGCTGACTCAAGCGTCCTCGTCGCAGCTCTGGCGAGCTGGCACCAGCACCACAAGGTCGCGCTGGAGACCGTCGAGCAGCTTGAGGCGCTCGTCCCGCACACGCTCGCGGAGACCTTTGCGGTCCTGACCGGGCTGCGGCCGCCGTACCGGAGCCCGGTTACGCAGGTGCGCAAGGCGCTGCGGGATCTCCAGGCACGCCACGCGGTACTCGACCAATCGGTCATGGCGTACGAGGAGGCCATGGACGTGGTCCACAACGCCGGGCGGACTGGCGGAGCTGTGTACGACGCTCTAGTGGCGCGGGTTGCGGCACGTGCGGGAGCCGTCCTGGCCACGCTGGACGAACGCGCGCAGGCCATATACCTCGCCGCCGACGTGCGCTTCGAGACCATCGGCCCGACCACGCCAGCGTCCGGCACCTTCCCTGACCCCTCGTCCTGACTGCGGGCGGTTTCGCATCTGGGCTTGGTGGGGGATGACGACCAGCTCGTCGCCGGGCGCCTCTGCAGTCGGGCTCGCGAGTCGAGAGGAAGTAGCAGACCTCCATGACAACCAGCGACGTGATGAGAGGCGGTTCGCGAAGGCCGCTCAGCGCGGTCGGGCAGCTGGCGTGGTGTTCGTCCCGTTTCGACGCAGTGGCGACGATCGGGCCGGTGTCGACCAGGATCACTTCTGCCCGGACTCGGCTCTCAGGACGTCACGGGCGCGGGTCGCCAGGTGCTCGTCGTGGGTCGTGATGGAGCCGCGACCCAGGCCGCCGGCCAGGTTCGCGTCGAGTGGGGCTACCGCCCCGCAACCTGCGCCTGCTCTCCATATTTTGGCGCCTCCCATCGAAGATCTACAGGCGGATCGTCTACAGTAGGTGAGTGGCCGACGCTGACGAATCGAACACATCGAAGTTGGATGCTGACTCTTCTGACAGCTCCAGGCCCTCGGGTCAGAACCATGACGGGCTGGCAGTGGCAGAATACGTGAGCCTGCGCTCAGAAATTGTTAAGCTAATCGAACTGCAGTCACAGCTTATCTCACTTGCAGTCGTCGCCGCCGGGGCGATACTTGGTGTAGCAGTTCAGGTGAAAAACCCTAGTTTAGCATTCGTCTATCCCCCGTTGGCGCTAATTTTAGAAATAAATTACCTAAACCATTCTCACGGTATTTCACGTTGCGCTAAATATCTCTCGCAGCACTTCGAGCCTCGCTATGGAGGCGGCGTTTTAGGTTGGGAGAGATTCGTGCGACGAAATCCGCTCCGCTTTGGTGCACTTGGATATTGGGGAGTCCGGTCCGTATTTATGAATAGTTCGCTGGTTGCCACGATCGGAGGCTGGACGCTCCTGGGAGACGGTGTCGCGCCAATCATTTTTGGCGTATTCTCTTCTCTTGTCACGCTCAGCACAATTGCGCTTCTTTTGATTTGGCGAGAGTCTTCTCCGCAAAAGTTGTTAGCCGAAGAGATGGAGGCTGACCGCAATGAATGATACTAATGCCATGGATCATGGTGTCGTTCTAACTTTGCTCAACCCTGCGATCACACCGCTGGAAGCCACTGTACTGCCAGGTGTCACGTTGGCACAGTTTGCGATGGCCAGCTGGGATGCTGAGTTTGCGGCATGATCGGCTACTACGCGCATCACCTCGGTATCGGGCACGTGACTCGGGCTAATGTGATCGCGGCCGCAACCCATACCCCAGTCGTCGGTTTCTCAACCCGACCAGCTCCAACCAGCTGGTCAGGTCGGTGGGTTCGGCTTCCTGAAGACTTCGTCGACCTCGACTCTTCGGCCGCCGACGTCACCGCGGGCGGGACGCTGCATTGGGTTCCACGCTGGCATAGAGGTCTACGTACGCGAATGGGTCTTATAGGGAACGAGCTGACCCAGGGCGAGATACGGGTCATGGTCGTCGACGTATCGGTCGAGGTGGCGGTATTAGCGCGACTATTCGGAGTGCCCGTCATCGCCATGGCGCAGCCCGGCAACCGCACCGATAGGCCACACCGACTCGCTTACGATCTTGCCGACAAACTGCTGGCCCCATGGCCACTCGAGGCGGCACCGCGGTGGCCGCAGCGGTGGCTAGAAAAGACCGTCCACCTGGGAACAGTCTCTCGATTTGATGGCTGGACCATATCCACGCCTGACCCAGGTCGGCGTGTCCTGGTGCTGTGGGGCTCCGGTGGCCTAGACATTGGCACTGAAGACATTCGCGCCGCTGCGGCTGCCACGGCGAACTGGCAATGGAACGTGGTGGGCCCGCTCGCTACGGAGAAGGTTGAGGTTGAGTTAACGAACTTGAATTGGTGTGGTTGGCTTGACGACGTATGGCCAGAGCTGTGTGCCGCCGACGTCGTTGTAACCCACGCCGGTCAGAACGCGCTCGCAGAGGTGGCCGCTGCACGCAGGCCTGCCATAGTGGTACCGCAGGAGCGACCACACGGCGAGCAACGCGCCACCGCCGCAGCGCTTCGGCGGGCTGGCATCGGTGTCGTCCGACCTGCTTGGCCAAAACCGGGGCAATGGCCACACCTCCTAGAATGGACGAACGCACGAGGTGGCGCCGCGTGGAGCAGATGGTCGCCAGGTGATGGCGCCATGCGGGCGGCTGCGGTACTTGATGACTTTGTGATGCGCAGTTTGTGAGTTAGTGCTTGGTGTCAAGTGGTTGGTGCACCACCGGCCTCTACAGTACCAGGATTTTGTTGAGGACTTCGGCTGGTTTCAGCCAGCCCAGTGTCTCGCGGGGTCGATCGTTGAGCTCGTCAGCGACAGCATCGAGCTCGGCTTGTGTGTAGCCGGACAGGTCGGTTTCTTTCGAGAAATACTGACGCAGGAGCCCGTTCGTGTTCTCGTTGTTCCCACGCTGCCACGGTGCGTGCGGATCACAGGAATAGACACCGATTCCGGTCTTGACGCTGAACTGCGCGTGGTCGGCCATCTCCTTTCCCTGGTCCCACGTGACACTGTTCGCAGAAACTCGGAAAGCGTCTTCATCTTCCAAGTCAGGAGCACAGTGACGCGCTCGGCGGTCCGGTCGTGGGATATGAGTGCTGAGATAACCTGGTCAGGACGTTGCGGACGGGGTGCGTATCCGAGAGGTGCACCATGAGGGTAAGCGGGCCGCACCACTTTTCCAGTGAACGGCCCGCTCGTCAGCCTATGTTGCGTTGGGTACGACAGGCTACGCGTGGCAAGCCCATCGTTCGCGCACAGTCAGTGACTATGCGTCCCGCTGGTGAGTCCGATCAGACCAGGTGGTCGAAGGTGCCGTTGCGGGCGCCGCGCAACAGTGCGGTGATCTCCGGTTCGCTGAACTGCAAGATTGGGCCGTCCGGCTGGTCGGAGTCGCGGACCCCGATCACGTGGCCGACCTTGGCGAGTTCCACGCAACGGTGGTTGGGCTCGCTAGCGGTGATCCACTCGGCGTGGTCGAAGGCGTGGTGGGGCAGGTGGTCGTCGCGGTGCATGGCGGCGGGTCATCCTTTCGGTGGCGGTGTTCTCTAGTGTCGTTCGCCGCTTTCTCGATGAAGTCCAGGGACTCCACCGGGCCCTGTGCGGCGGCTTGGAGGTAGATTCACAGCTGTTTGCAAAGTTTGTCTTTGGCCAACACGACAGGACTGGCGTTGTCGAACGGCAGGATCTGCAGCTGGACGTTTGACAGCTGGCGACCTGGACGAGCTGCGGCGGTCAAGGCTTGCGTCGGGTGCAGGTGTACACCGAGCCGCTCGGCACTTCGGCCGGCTCTGGGTGCGACGACGAACTCGTGGGCACCCTCTGCGGTGGGCCTGCTCCTCGCGGCTCACCTCCTCGGCCATCAGCGCACCCTGACCGCCCGCTCGTAGGTTACGGCGGACGCCCCGCCGGTGGGTCAGGCCAGATGGTCGAAGGTGCCGTTGCGGGCCCCGCGTAGCAGTGCGGCGATCTCTGGTTCGCTGAACTGCAGGATCGGGCCGTCCGGGTGGTCGGAGTCGCGGACC
>JBGSWT010000571.1:0-1753 GCA_041751815.1 Pseudonocardiaceae bacterium | reverse complement strand
GCGAAGCGCGACCAGTAGGTCTCCCGGTAGCGCTCGTCGTCGCCCCAGATGGTGCGCAGCATCCCCGGCCACGGCTGGTCCAATGCCAGATAGCCGCCCTCGCCGTTGCCGACCGGGCTGCCGGACTCGTCGACTACGGTGGCAGCGATACCGGGCAGCGCGCGCATCGCCGAACCCGGCTTGGTCGCAGTGACGCCGGGCAGTGGCGAGATCATGATCGCGCCGGTCTCGGTCTGCCACCAGGTATCCACGACCGGGCAGCGCTCGGCGCCGATGTGCTCCCGGTACCACATCCAGGCCTCAGGATTGATCGGCTCGCCGACGCTACCCAGCACCCGCAGCGATGACAGGTCGTACTTCTCGGGGATCTCCTTGCCCCACTTCATGAAGGTACGGATCAGCGTCGGCGCGGTGTAGTACAGCGTGCAGCCGTATTTCTGCACGATCTCCCAGTGCCGGCCCTGGTGCGGGGTGTTCGGGGTGCCCTCATACATGATCGACGTCGCCCGGTTGGCCAGCGGCCCGTAGACGATGTAGCTGTGCCCAGTGACCCAACCGATGTCAGCGGTGCACCAGTAGACGTCCTGGCCGGCCTTGTGGTCGAAGACGACGTCGTGGGTGTAGGCGCACTGGGTGAGGTAGCCGCCGCAGGTGTGCAGGATGCCCTTGGGCTTTCCGGTGGTGCCCGAGGTGTAGAGGATGTACAGCGGGTGCTCGCTGTCGAATGCCTCGCAGACGTGCTGGTCGGACTGGTGATCCACCAGTTCGTGCCACCACAGGTCGCGGCCATCGGTCCAGGCGATGTCGATCTCGGTCCGCTTGACCACGACCACGTGCTGCACCGTCGAGGTATCGTCGAGCGCCTCGTCGGCGTTGGCTTTCAACGGGGCCGCCTTGCCCCGCCGGTACTGGCCATCGGCGGTGATCACGAGCTTGGCCTGCGCGTCGTTGATCCGCTGGCGCAGCGACTCAGCGGAGAAGCCACCGAACACCACGCTGTGCGGCATGCCCAGCCGGGCGCAGGCGAGCATGGCGAAGACCGCCTCGGGGATCATCGGGAGCTGGATGGCCACCCGGTCCCCGGTCTGAAGGCCCAGCGAGAGCAGCGCGTTGGCTGCCTTGCACACCTCGCGCTGCAGATCGGCGTAGGTGATGGTGCGGGTGTCACCCGGCTCGCCTTCCCAGTGGAAGGCAACCTGGTCGCCGTGGCCGTCGGCGACGTGCCGGTCGACGCAGTTGTAGGCCACGTTGAGCTTGCCGCCGACGAACCACTTCGCGTGGGGGGCGTCTGACCAGTCGAGGACCTGCTCGAAGTCGGTGTGCCAGTGCAGCCGGCGAGCCTGCTGTGCCCAGAAGCCCTCGCGGTCGGCATCCGCTTGGTCATAGAGCTCTGCAGTGGCGTTCGCCTGCGCGGTGAACTCGGTGCTCGGAGGAAACGCGCGGGTCTCGCTGAGTAGGTTGTCGAGTCCTTGGCCGGAGTCGCCCATCGTGCTGCCGACCTCCTTGTCGCCCTTATCACGGTCCACCGCCGACGGTAATCGCCCCCCCGTTCCAGGGCCACCGCACCGATGAGGCGGCAGTGGAGCATCACGGGCCAGGCGGGCGGGCTAGATCCGGATGCGAGACTGCTGGAGTGCCCGCTGATCCGTTGGCCCCGCTGATGGACCTGCCCGGCGTTGCGCAGGCCGTCGCTCGGGCCCGCGACGGGGTGGCCAAGGTGCACCGGCATCCGGCTAACCGGCGCAGCTGGCCG
>JBGSWT010000570.1:0-2403 GCA_041751815.1 Pseudonocardiaceae bacterium | reverse complement strand
AACCCGGGCACCGCGCCCGTGTCCGACCCAACTCCGGGCGGCTGACCAGCATAGAACGCACCCGAGACCGCTACACCATCCTCGGCTACGTCTCCACCGCAGCCAAACACGGACTCGACAAGATCACCGTACTGCGCGACGTGTTCCTCGGGCGACCCTGGATGCCGGCACTCCCCACACCCACCTGACTCGACATCACGACCCGACCACACCGGAAGCCACCGGCCGACCGGCGCTAACGTCTGCGCTGGTCAGAATCCAGGCTGAATGTTTACGCCTGCTGGCTGCGTTGTCGGAAAGTCCAGGTATGCACCGGTATGAGAACTTCTCTCCGCCTTGGCAGGGAACGTCTTGGGATCCGCCGAATAACCGCACCAATTTTTTGCCACGACACTAAGCGCCAGCCGCTACTTTGCCCTTCAAGTAGACGGGCACGTTCCGGCGGCCATTCATGATGAAGGACCCCTGCGGCTGCAGTTCCTCCGGGCGAACCGCGAGCTCGAGGTCGGGGAAACGGTTGAACAGGGCAGGGAGCATGATGAATGTCGTTACCTTGGCCAGCCGCACACCGAGGCAGTAGTGAACACCGTAACCGAACGTAAGATGCGTCTTGTCGGGTCGAGTCGCATCGAAGTGGTCAGCGCTGTCGCCGTGCACGGCCGGGTCGCGCCCAATTCCGGCGTAGTCGATGAGCACTACGTCGCCCTTGGCGATCGTCACGCCGCCAAGTTCGAACTGCTCAGTGGCGTAGCGAAATGGCAGGTGCGCGACAGGCGATTCCGCACGAAGCTGCTCCTCCATCACGTCCTCCCAGGAGACTTGCCCGACTTTCACTAGCTCGCGCAATCTGGAGTCTTTGAGCATAGCAAGGATAGCGTGGCTGAGAGAGTTCACCAATGTCTCAGAGCCAGCGCCGAGCATCAAATGCAAAGTCCCCATCAGCTCGGAATCGCTGAGGCGCGAGCCATCTTCGTCCTTGACTGCGATCAAGGCGCTGGTTAGATCGTCTCCAGGCTGGCGACGCCGATATTCGATGAGTTCGGCCATTGCGTCATGCCACTGCCCGAGGTTGGCTTCGGCTTCCTCGGAGCTGAGTCTGGTGTCGACATTGATGTGCCCCCCTTGTAGCACGTCGGCATGGGACTCCTTGGGTACGCCGAAGAGGTCGCACATCAGCAGGGAGGGCAATATTTGGCAGTACCTTGCCTTCAAGTCTACGATCTCTTCGGGGGCGGCAGTGGCTATGTCATCGAGTAACTCCCTCACCATCGTTTCAATACCCGGCGCCATGGCTTGGACACGGCTCGTAGTGAAAGCCTTCAGAAGCAGTCCACGTAAGCGGGCATGGTCGGCGCCATCATGGGTGGCCATGTTGTCCATAACGATCCAGGTAATCATTGGGTGGTCTGGCGCGATTTCTCCGTTAATGTACGCTGGCCAGCTCCTGCGCGGGTCCTTGGAGAACCGATCGTCTTTTAGAATCTGCTTGGCGAGTTCGTAACTGTGCACCGACCATGCGAGCACGCCGCCCGGGAGTTCAACCCGGGCTATCGGGCCCTGCTGACGCAGACGGGCAGTTTCCGCGTGAGTGTCAGTGCCCTGGGGGTCGAGGATGTGTGGACAAACAGCGTCTTTCATGGGACAGTACCTCCAGCGGGTCCGTGAATGTCATCAAATGTCGAGTAAGCGAGCATTTACGGAACAATGGGTATTCTGATTCCGTAGCCGCTTTAGTCTGGCGCCGGATCGCTCAATTACTTCCTCACGCTAACCCTCCGGACTTCCCTCCGACTTCCTCCGAATTGCTGGATCTAGATTCTTGTACCGGCAGGACGCGACCGGCCGCCCGGGAAGCCAGGGACCCGACAAAGTCCTCAGTTGAGGATCTTGAGGATGGTCCGGGTCGTGGACGCAGTGACGTAGCGCGGCGGCGATGTTGGTGTCGGCCAGCCGCAGGACGCTGATCACGAGGTTACCTGTTGACTGAACTACTCGCGGTGTTTCTGCTGTTCAGTGTCTGTTTGCTGGTTGTCTCGTTGATCTGTCATGCAGGAGACCTCGAGGGATCTGAGTGCGCTGGTCGTGCCGCAGGCCGGTCGTGTGGTCGCGACGGACGACGTGTGGGAGCCTTACCGGCTCGTCGATGTCGACGGGATCGCGGTGGAGTCGGTCGCGGCGTATCTGCGGGATCTGGCGGCGGCGGGTCGGTCGGCGGCGACGGCTCGCTCGTATGCTCTGGATCTGTTGCGGTGGTTCCGGTTCTTGTGGGTTGTCGAGGTCGGTTGGGAGCGGGCGACTCGCGTCGAGGCCCGGGACTTCTGTCGGTGGCTGCAGGTCGCGGGCAGGCCGGTGCGCCCGCACTGGCGCCGCCGAGGCGAGCCGGCGGTGACCGGTGCTCGGCCT
>JBGSWT010000569.1:0-2446 GCA_041751815.1 Pseudonocardiaceae bacterium | reverse complement strand
CGCTGTTGTTCCTCCTCGTCGACTCGCTCCTTGAGGTAGCGCTCGTAGCGCTGTTCGGCCAGCGGGATCGCCTCGCGGTACCACTCCTTCCAGCGGCCGGCCTTGTCGCCGGCGACGAGCAGGATGCTGTCGCGCCATGGGCGAACGCGAACAAGATCCGTACGTTGCCAGGCCGTAGCTTTTCAGGTTGGCGATCGACGATCCGTGGATCGTGTCGACCAGTGGCCGGCCGAGGCCGATGTCGGCGAGGTGTCTATGGCTTGCACGACCGTGTGTGGATGGTGGCGTCGAGGGAGTCGATCCAGTCGCGTACCTCGTTCACGAGGTAGACCTGCCACTCGCCCGATGCCACTGGGCGAGTGTACCGATCGCTAAACCTGGCGGCCAGCGGCAGGGCGCCTGCTGGAACGACGGGTGGGCCCGGGGTCTCTGTAGCTCGGAACGCGCAGGGCTCCACCGGCCGACGCCGACTGCCGGGCTCGGATGGCCGGATGAGCGTATCGCGCGAGCAGAGCGGTCTTGATCTCCTCGACGAGTGGATGGCGCGGAGCCGGCGTGAATCGGCGCGGTGCGACCTCGGGTCGTGCCGCGGGCCGGGGACGAGGTTCGCCTTCTACGGGCGTACGTCGACGGTCGGGCATCAGGACCGAGCTTCGTCACGTAGCTGGCAACGTGAGGCCGCCGATTGCCTGGTTGCCGGACATGGAGCGGTGGTGGTCGAGTTCTTCGACGAGGGCTGTTCGCGGCGGTTGCCGTGGTCCTCCCGTCCTGAGGCCGCTGCGTTGCTGGCGGAGCTGTCGTCGCCGGATCGGCGGTTCGACGCGGTGGTGGTCGAGGAGTACGAGCGGGCGTTCTACGGCGACCAGGTCGCCAGGGTGATCGCGCTGTGTCAACGCGTTGGTGTACATGTGTGGTTGCTGGAGGCAGGTGGGCGGGTGGATCACAACGATCCGATGCATCGCGCGCTGGTCACCGTGCTCGGTACGCAGTCGCAGCGGGAGGTGCTGAGGTCACGGCATCGGGTGCGGCGGCGATGCGGGCCCAGACCCGCTACCTGGGCGGGCGGCGACCGTACGGGTACCGGCTGGTGGATGCCGGTCCGCATCCGAACCGGGCGCACGCGGGCTGGGGTCGGCGACTACGGCGCTTGGATCCGGACCCGGTGACCGGACCGAACGTGCAATGGATGTTCGCGCAGCGGTTGGCCGGGCGCAGCATCGCGAGCATCGCCCGAGAGCTGACCGAACGAGGGGTGCCGTGCCCGTCAGACGTTGATCCGGAGCGAAATCGGCATCGCGGCGGTGGGGCATGGACGTTGCGGACCGCGCGCCTACCGCGGCCGGGACAATCAGGACGGGAACGGCGTGCGCACCACGAGGGTATGGCGACGGCTGTTCGGGGTCGAGCACACGATGATCGAGTCGGTGGATCTGGGGTTCGACGGGCGGGACGGGGAGCAGCTAGTCGTCCGGGTCCCGACCCAAAAGCGCGGTGTCGCACTGCCGATAGCGCCGCCCCGGCTACGACGTCGGTATCCAGCCGCGCCGCGAGCGTAGCCCTGGCCTCGGTCTTTCACCGGGGTTGGCGGCACGCCGGAGATGATCTAGACCCGGACATGGCGAGGTGCACCCGACCAGGCAGAATGCGATGTGTCGAAGATCGTAATCTAGCCAGGGCAGGTGCACCTCTTCCGTGCAGAGTAGTTCATGGGCCGACCGGTTGGAACTCGTCGCGGACGACGATCGCCTGGTCGGGTCGTCCGGGGTGGTGCCGGTGCGGTTGCCGGCCGAGCGGACCGGTCTGCGTGCCGGGTTGATGCGGGCGATGCGCCGTCGGGGGTTCACCCCGGGCTATGACCGCGGTCAGGTCCTCATCGATATGGCCCTGACCCTGATCCTGGGTGGGGAGGCCATCAGCGACGTCCAGGGGTTGCGGCACCTGGCCCCGGTGACCGGGCCGGGGGCGTCCACGTCGACGGTGTGGCGGGTCCTGACCGAGGTCGGGGAGCTGCAGCCGGCCCGGATCAACGCGGAGATGACCGAGTTCCGGCGGCACTGGTGGGGACTGCCGGCCGACCGACCGGAAGGGTTTCCCTGGTTGAGGGTCGCCGAGCGGGAGCTGACCGGGGTCACGGTGGTGGACCTGGATGCCACGATCGTGTTCGCGGCCTGGAGACAAGGAGAACGCCCAGCCGACGTACAAGGGTGGGATCGGGTTCAGCCCCAACCTCGCCACGTGCGACAACACCGGTGACATGGTGGCGATCGACCCACGTCCCGGTGGTGCGACGTCCAACTGTGCCGCGGACGACATCGCCCTGGTGGATCTGGCGGTGTCCCGGCTCCCGGGGCGTTACCGGCGGCGGGTGCTGGTGCGGCTCGACGGGGCCGGGTTCTCCCGCGACCTGCTCGACCACATCGCCGCCGGCGGCGGCACGACGGGCCGG
>JBGSWT010000568.1:0-4330 GCA_041751815.1 Pseudonocardiaceae bacterium | reverse complement strand
GATCCGGATCGCCAGGCTGCCCCGCGGGAACGCAGCCCCGGCCGCCCGGGCGGTGTCGGCGGGCACCTCTGGCAACCGGTGCGGCTGAAGCGACATGAGACGTCCATTCTGCGGCCGCGAACGGGGGAAGGCCAACCGCAGTCAAGATCATGCAACCTCAGAAGATCGACACCGTGGAGGTCGGCAGTGGTGTCGCAGAATTGGCCAACAGGGTCGTCGATGCCCGCAAACTGGCGCGGCTGGTGCGGGAGCGCGTCCCGGTCCGACGGGCGGGCTTGGCCGAGCCGGCCGAGCGGCTCTACGACGCTGTGCTGGACGAGAGCTGCATGGCGTTGGTGCAGGTTGTCAAGCACCTGCCCGCATTCGAGCCGCGTGCGCTGACCGAGCTGCTGGGCCGATTCTCCCAAGTGGCCGAGGGCATCGCCGAGGTCCTGCACCGGTTGCCGCGCACCACCCTCGACGCCCCCTCGGGCAGCGAACATGACGAGGAGTTCCGAGCCCGCTACCTCGCACATGTCAGCGAGACGCTGGACGAGCTGGAACAGTTCGGCATCGACGTCCGGCGCTACAAACCCCGCACGCTGGTCAGCGTCGCGTACCTGAGCCTGCAGGTCAGCACCGATCGCAGCCGCCGGGGTCGCGGTGACCGACCCGACGAGCACTGGTTCACCGACGGGCGCCGCACCGTGACGAGCGGCAGCAGCAGTCTGCGTGCCGAGGCGGCGCTGGCTGAGAGCCCACGAACCCTACTGCGAGGTGACGCAGGCTCGGGCAAGACGACGCTGTTGCAGTGGCTGGTCGTGACCGCAGCGCGCAGCGGGTTCTCCGGACCGCTGGCGGACTGGAACGGATACGTGCCGTTTTTGGTCCGGTTGCGCAGCTACGCCGACCAGTCGCTGCCCCGGCCGGAGCAGTTCCTCACGGGGGTGGCCGACCCGCTGGTGGACGTCCTGCCCGAGGGATGGGTGCACCGGCAGCTCGGCGCTGGCCGAACGTTGCTGCTCGTCGACGGAGTGGACGAACTGGTCCCGACCCAGCGGTCAGCCGTCCGCAGATGGTTACGGGGCCTACTCACCGAGTATCCGCAGCTTCGTGTGGTAATGACCTCGCGCCCCGGCGCCGCCGACCGCAGCTGGATGGCTGCCGAGAACTTCGCGCCGGTACTGCTGGAACGGATGTCCCCACTGGACGTAATGGCGTTCTGCCGCCGCTGGCACGACGCCATGCGCGATGCAGCTCAGCGCTCGGCTGTCGCGCTACCGTGCCCCCCTGACGAGTTGCCCGAGTACGAACGGGCGCTGCTGCGCCAGCTCGACGGGCGCAGACATCTGCGCGGACTGGCGAGCAGTCCACTGTTGTGCGCGATGCTCTGCGCGCTCAACCTCGACCGCCGCCAACAGCTTCCCCCGGACCGGATGGCGCTTTACCGGGACGCCTTGGCGCTACTACTGGAACGCCGTGACGCCGAGCGTGAGGTGCCCGCCAGCCGCGCTGTCGTACTCGACACCGGCAGCAAGCTTGCGATCTTGCAACACGTGGCCTGGCGGCTGAGCCTGGCCGGGCGCGCCGAGCTACCCCGCGACGACGTGCTGGAAATGGTGCGCCGCGCGGTGGAGCGTATGCCGAGCGTCGACTATTCCGCCGAGGACGTGCTGCTACACCTGCTCGACCGCAGCGGCGTGGTCCGCGAACCGGCGCTCGGCCGGGTCGACTTCGTGCACCGCACCTTCCAGGAATACCTGGCCGCCAAGGAAGCCGTCGAGGATCAGACGGTCGACGCGCTCGTCACCCGCGCTCATCTCGATCAGTGGCGGGAGACCATCGTGATGGCAGTGGGGCACGCCACCCCGGAGCGCCGTGCGGCGTTGCTGAGCGGCGTGCTGGATCGGGCCGACACCGAACCGAAACACTGCCGGCGGCTGCGCCTGCTGGCCGCCGCCTGCCTGGATACCGCACAGGTGGTCGACCACGAGGTCACCAGTCGAGTAGAGGCAGCGGTCGACGAGCTAGTGCCGCCGCGCGGCCAGAACGAGATCCGCTCACTGGCGCTCGCCGGTGGCCGGGTGCTGCGACGGTTGCCCTCCACGCTGGATGGGCTGAGCGACGCCTCGGCCGCGGCATCCGTGAGGACCGCCGCTTTGGTCGGTGGCCCCGAGGCGCTCAGACTGCTTGCCCGGTGGGCGCCCGACCCCCGCAGCGCCGTGCAGCGTGCCCTCGCGCAGATGTGGCGCTACTTCGACCCCGCCGATTATGCCAAGGCAGTGCTGCAAGACGCCCCGCTGGATGCGGGCAAGATCGCTGTCAAATTGGTCGAACACATTCCACACCTACGCACCCTGCAGCACCTTCGGAACGTGTCGCTGCACCTGGCCGACTCGGGCACGGTCGATGATCTTGCATTCCTCCGTGACGCGCCACCGGCCACGACTTGGCTACGCGTCGCGGTATCGGAGTCGGTCGGTTTATCGCCTCTTATCAACTGCCCTGCGTTGGAGATGGTGCGCGTGGAAGGTGGAAGTGTCGGCGCGGGATTAGAGATACTCGCCGCGCTACCCGAGCTCAAGCACCTGAGTATCTACCCTCCAGCCGGAGGTCAGGACCTGTCATTCCTGGCTGACTGCCCCTCACTGATCAGTGTGGACTTGCGCAGTTGCACCGAGCTGTCGGATCTCTCGGCGCTCGCGTCAGCTTCCCATCTAAGAGCCGTGAACTTGTGGCACGCCATGCTTCTCCGTGATTTAAATTCCCTCGCTGAACTTCCCGATCTAACGTCGTTCTTCATCCACGGTGCGCCGCTCACCGATGGCCTGGCTGCTGTGGCATCTGTCCTCAATCAGCTCAAGAACTTTTCCGTGTGGTCAGTACCTACAGTCACATCGCTCGACGCCCTAGTCGGAAGTACACTGAATTACCTCGATCTCGACGACTGCCCGATCACCGATCTGGAGCCGTTGGGCATGCTGCAGTCCTTGACACGCGTGTTGTTGCGACGACTCCCCGGGCTGAACCTCGCGCCGCTGGCCTCACTGGAACACCTGCGTGAGCTGACACTGATAGACATCAACGAGCCGGTGGATCTGTCACCGCTTGCCCAGATGGATCATCGCTTGCGGGTAGAGCTGTGGAATACGCCCACCGTGGGGGAACCAGGTCCCCTGGTCAAGGTCCGTCGACGCTGACCCAGTCCCGGAATGCCCGCCGTGGATCGGATATTCCACGCGCTTCGTTCTCAACGTGAAATAGAATCAAGAGGGAGCGGTAGAATCAGTACATCGAACAAGGGCGCGTGGTCCCATCCGGGTCGCAACTGCGCCACCTTGCGCCATCCCCAATGTAGGTACGCGCGGCGAGCGGCAACGTTGTCCGGCTCGACAAGCAGAGTGGCGCGCTGCTCCGATCTGCCGAGTAGGAGTTGGTCATGCAGTGCGTGCGCTACACCCTTCCCGGCCCAGTCTCGAAGAACCATGATTTCTGAAAGAGCAAAAGTTCGGCGACCATCTTCCTGGGTAAAGCCCGGCTGAGGCTCTTCAAGCAATCCGGCCCACCAGCCGGTAGTCGTTGCGCGCTCATCAAGCGGCCAGCCCCAGGTTTGCCCGACCGCGTCGTCCCCATGGTAAGCCACCATCAAGTCAAAACCTGATCCCGACGTGTACGCATCAAACCTGTGCATGAACGCTTCGACACTATCGAATGGATCACCGCTGGCGATCGCATCGACATATGAACCGGCGTACACAGCCTCGACTACGGCACGGACCCCACGCGCGTTGACGGCATCGTAGCGGCGGAAGGTCACGTCGGCGCCGCTGGTCGAGCCAGTATCCGAAACTGTCATGCGCAGGATGCGGTGGACAGAGCGTCGTACCGGCGGCAGAACTCGTCATCCTTACGGTTCTGCGCGGCTTGTCGAACGGGACGCAGCTCTACGACGGTTCGTGGAGACGCGACCTGCCCTTCAAGCGCGGGAAGCACTGCCAAACCCTCGGAGATTGCTTCAGTTGTGTCACCGCGTGCGGCGAAAGTGGCAGCCAACTGGGCACGATAGTTGACGCGGTTACGCGGAGACGGCCACGGCTCCTCCAGGCTAGCCCGATAGAGCCTGGTCGCCACGTCTCGGTCGCCCAGATAAGACCAGCTGGCACAGGCGAAACAGCGGTGGCCGTGATGTCGGTGTACCCACCCGCACCCTTGCCGGGTCGCGCACCCGTACCTTGAGCTCCGCCTCGATGCCCATCTCCTCGAGCCTGTCAGATCACTTGGCGCACGGTGTGCTGCAGCTCGACGCAGCGGATGTCTTGTCATCGCTGGCTGATCCTTGATACTGGCGAGG
>JBGSWT010000567.1:0-1725 GCA_041751815.1 Pseudonocardiaceae bacterium | reverse complement strand
GTAAACATTCAGCCCTGATGATCAGCGCATGACGTTGTTGCCGGTCGGCTGGTGGGCGTCCGGTGGGTCTGGTGGTGGTCGGTTGGGTGTCGTTAGGTGGGTGCGGGTAGCGCGGGCATCCAGGGGCGGCCGGTGATCGCGTCGTGGAGGACGGTCATGGCGTTGAGGCCGTGTTTGATCGCGGTGGAGAGGTAGCCGCGGATGGTGTAGCGGTCTTGGGTGCGTGCTTCGCTGGTGAGTCGTCCGGAGATGTTTTGTTGGACTTTGCTGGGGCGTAGGTCGCGTTCGGCCTGGTTGGAGGTGGGTGGCACCTGCAGGTCGTGGGCGAAGCGCAGCACGTCGTCGGGGCGGTCGCGCAGGACTTCGAGCAGCAGGCGGGCTTTGCGTTCCCCGGGGCGGGTGCCGGCCGAGGTGGTGTCGGACAGCCCGACCAGCATCCCGTTGCGGAACCGGCGCAGCAGCTCATCGCGGATGTCGGTGGGGATCGCGGGTAGGTTCTGTTCCCGGGCCAGGTTGGCTTGGTGGATCAGCTCGCGCAGCGCATCGGCGATCTGGGTCGGCCAGGGTGCGTCGGGGTAGACCTCGGCGGCACCAGCAAGATCCCGGAGTATGTGAGCACAGCAAAGTTGGTGGACCAGCGTCCCGAGCTTGGCGGAGTCGTAGTTTTGGTAGCGGTCGTGCACGATCACCGACCCGGACTTGCTCAGCTCGGCGACCACGAAGGCTTTGAAGGTGTCCAGGGACCGGTCGCCAAGCAGGTAGTGGGTGTAGAGCTCAGTGCACGCCACCAGCAGGTAGCGCTCGGCCTTCTTCTTGCCCGCTGGTGGCTGCTTGGGACCGACCTTGAGCGGCGTCTCATCACAGCTCACCGCGTGCGCCAGGGTGATCAGGGTGCGGATCCGCTGGTGGGTCTCGGTGAGCAGCCCGGCCGCGCGGGTGATCATGCCGTGGACGAACCCGACCGAGGGTGCCGCCCCGGTCAGCGACTCCAGGACCGCGACGACTCGGTGCGCGGGGATGAAGTGCACCACCATCAGGTACACCGCGAACGCGGCCAGGTGAGGGCCGTACCCGACCGGCCCGGACCTCGCCCCGTCGGGCCGCTGCGCGGTGTGGACCTTCCCGCAGCCGCATTCCACCTGGTGCTGGTCGTACTGGATGACCTTGACGCTGACCTGCGGGATCTCGTGCTGCTGGTAGCGGTCCACGATCCCCAGATCCCGGGCACCGCCCAGGTCGTCACCGCAGTCACAGCGACCCTGCGGGAACCGGTCGAGGCGGTCATCGGGGTTGTCGGTCCACGGCAGGTGCGTCCCCGCAGCGCCGGGCTGCTTGCCCCGCTTACGCTTCGACCCACCCCCGCCGCGCTCCTTGTTCTCCGGCGGCGCGGGCTTGCCCGGATCATCGTCTTTCGAAGGAGGGCTCGAGGAGTTCCCCGAGTTGCGGGACAACAGATGCTCCAGCCGGGCCAGCTTGCCCGCCAGCGTTTCGTTGGCCTCCACCAGCTCCGAGAGCTGCCCGGCCATCGCAGTGATCTGCCCAGCCTGGCGCCGCACCACGACGATCAATTCGTCGCGCGACATCTCCTCCAACTCGGGCACCCGAAGATCAAACCGCACACCAGCCGATCACACCGTGATCGACACGCCGACACCACAGACCGCTGCATCAGCACACCGACCGGCACCGCATCAGCCCAGGCCAGCCCACGGGCTGAATCTTTAC
>JBGSWT010000566.1:0-2778 GCA_041751815.1 Pseudonocardiaceae bacterium | reverse complement strand
GACCCGGGCCAAATCGGCGTCGAACGCCGACTCGATCGAACGCGCCAGGTGCTGCTCCCACCGCGGCACCGCGGTGTCGATCGGGTCCGCCCGCAGCTGGTCAGTGACCACCCGCGCCAGCAGAAACGGCCGATCCGCGGTCTCGGAGGAGGTGGCCACCAGCAGGGCGGCAACCACACTCGGGTCCATCTGCGCCGCCACCCCGGACAACCGCGCGACCACATACCCGTGAACAGCCGCACGCCCCGACTCACGCCGAGCCGGATCGTCCAGATCCAACACGGCACCGGCCTGCAGCACCTCAAGCAGCGAGATCGGTGGCTCCGCGCGGGTCACCGGACGGGTGGACACCACCACCGACGCATACCGGGCCAACCGCACCAGCAGATCGGACGCGATCGCGAACGCCTCGCCCCGAGCCTCGTCCAGGCCGTCCACGACCAACACCGGCGGACGCCCACCGTCCTCCACCACCCGCTGCAACGCCCCGATCAGCTCGTTGCCGTTGCGCCGACCCCGCTCACCCGACGCCAGCACCTGCGCCCGCACGAGCTGGCCGTCCAACAATTCGGCCATCCGGTCGACGGTCAGCCCGCGAGCGTGCACGTGCGCGGTCACCGACCGCTCCCCGGGATCGGCATGTTCCCCCAGCGCTCCGGCCCGCTCGAGGTTCCGGCGCTCGCCGGGGTGGGACAGCGACACCACCCGACCCACGACCGCGGACTTCCCCGTACCCGCCGAGCCGGTGACCACCCGCACCCCCGGCACACCGGCGCGCACCCAGGAGACGACCTCGCTCACCTCGGCCTCTCGCCCGGTGAACCACGACCGGTGCTGCGCGCTCACCCCACCGCGCGCCGCCAGCAACAGGTGCTCGACGACCTCCTCCGGAGCACCCTCGTCCCACAACGGGTTGGGCAGCATGTACCAGGAACTGCCACGACGCAGGAAGTCCGGCCGCTGATCCTGCCCGGTCCAGTCCTCCAGCAGTGCCTGGCCCAGATCGTCCCCGCGGATCAGCCGGTTATGCCGCGACCACCGCCGCCGCATGTCCGGCGCCCGCGGCCCATCCCCGAGCAGCCGCAGCAGCACCTGGCCGAACACGCCGTCCCGGGCCCCGATGTCGCCCGCCGAACACGACACCAGCACCCCGAACCACACATGCTCGGCATCCCGGGGCAGCTCCTCCAACAACGCCGAGGCCACCACACCGGCCTCGGCCACGCCGACCCCGGCCTGGCAGGCGTCGATGATGAACAGCAGCTGGTGGGCATCCGACTGAGCGCATTCCGCGATCACATCCGCAGCACTGATCTTGCCGCGATCGTCTGTGGTCTGCAACATCAGGCGCGTCCCGGACACCACCCCGTGCCCGCACCACAGCAGCACCAGCGGACCGCCGCGCACGCGGCCGGGCACCGCCCTCAGGTGCTCGCGGACCTGCATCTCGTCGGGATCGAGCAACGGCTCCCCGACGAACTCCCCACCTAACACCTCGGCCACCGCCGTGACCTCGGCGACCGCATGCTCCAGCGGCGCGTGACCGTCATAGGAGTCGATGCCGACACCCACGAACCACCCCGGCCGTTGCAGCGCCACCCAACCCACCCTTCGCCCGAAACCGCCCCATACTCGGATCGATCTCGCGTCCGGCCACGTTAGCGTGCCGGGCCCTCGGAAACCGGACCCACCAGCGCAACCGGGTCGCCCCACCGCTGTGGTCACGGCCTGAGCGAGATACCGCAGACTGATTTGATCTTCAGGTCGCATAGAGCGGGCGCGCGTTCGCGGCCACGTCGTCGCGGAAGTAGCGGCTGAGGTCCGCATAGGTGCGCAGCTCGACCGGCCAGCCGATCGCGGTCTCCAGCTCGAGCTCCATCTGGGCGAGGTGGAGAAGGCCCGATGACCGTTCGTGATCGTCGGGCCGAACAGCTGGTTCCCTATGATTGGCTGGGTGTGGCACCGTCAGCGGCTGGCCTCGTACAGGCGGCGGTCGAGGTCGGCGGCGCCGGGCACGCCCCGTCTACGCCAAGTCGCCAGGGTGGATCTGATGGACACCAGGGCTGTGCGGGTGCGGTCGGAGGCCACGCCTTCGGTGAGGTCGACGGCCTGGGACCAGGCACCGATCGCCTCCTCGAGCCGGGACTGCGCGGCGAGGCTGTTACCGAGGTTGGCGCAGGTCAAGCTGTGGGTACGCCTATTCCGCTCCGGGTCCCCCTGGGTCAGCGCGGCGCGGTGCTGACGTTCGGCGCCGGCATGGTCGGCAAGCACCGTCAACGTCTTGGCGGCGCCGTTGGCGACGTTCTCCGGGCCGGAGATGGCGGAGTAGAACGGTCGCGTCTCGTCAGCCCTGGTCAGCGCATCCTCTGCGGACAGCAGAGCACGTGCAGCCACCGTCCGCTGCCCGACCGCGGCACACGCCCGAGCGTGAGTGGTGTGGAACAGGGCCTCGGTCACACCGTCCGCCCGCCCCAGAACACGCTGCAACGCCACCTCCATCAGAGCGACACAGTGCCGGGGCTGCTGCAGATCAAGAGCCTGATGCGCGAGATAACGCATGATCCACGCGGCATGGCCGCACGGGTCGGCCTCACACGCCAGCTGGTAACTCACCTGGTAGTACCGCTGAGCAGCACCCCTTGGCTTCAACCGGTCAGAGCGCCACGCGGGTTTCCCAGCAGTTCGCTGAGCTTTTCACCTGGCGTCGCCCATTCTAGCGTACGACGGGGGCGGCCGTTGAGACGGTCGGCAACCGCGTCTAGTTCCCGCTGACTGTGG
>JBGSWT010000565.1:0-1830 GCA_041751815.1 Pseudonocardiaceae bacterium | reverse complement strand
CTTCGCCAGCAGGGTCCGCGCGTCGGCCGGCACCAGGTCCGACGCGGCGCCGAACGCGTCGAGCAGCGACTGCTCGCCGAGGAACAGGCCACGGGCCTGATCGATCTCGCCGACAACCACACCGGGACCCAGCCAGGCGCTGCCCTCATCCAGCGGCAACCGACCGAGCAGTGCGCCTCGCAAGGTCGACTTGCCGGAGCCGTTCGCCCCGGTGATGACCACCCGGTCCGCCCAGTCGATCTGGAGGTCGACCGGGCCGAGTGTGAAGGCGCCGCGGCGTGCCACCGCACCGCGCAACACTGTTACCACCGCCCCGGCGCGCGGTGCGGCGATGATCTCCATGCGCAGTTCCCACTCCTTGCGCGGCTCCTCGACCACCTCCAGCCGCTCGATCATCCGATCGGTCTGGCGTGCCTTGGCGGCCTGCTTCTCGCTCGACTCGACGCGGGCGGCGCCGATGAACTTGTCGTTGTCGCTGGCCTTACGCCGAGCGTTCTTCACACCTTTGTCAGCCCAGGCCCGCTGGGTCCGGGCCCGCGCCTGGAGCGCCGAGCGGGTTTCGGCGTACTCCTCAAAGTCCGCCCGAGCATGCCGGCGAATCACCTCCCGCTCCTCCAGGTACCCGGCATACCCGCCGCCGTAGTGGCGAACCTGCTGCTGCGCGAGATCGAGCTCGACCACCCGGGTGACCGACCGGGTCAGGAACTCCCGGTCATGGCTGACCAGGACCGTGCCGGCCCGCAAACCAGCCACGAACCGCTCCAACCGGCGCAGGCCGTCAAGGTCGAGGTCGTTGGTCGGCTCGTCGAGCAGGAAAATGTCGTACCGGCTGAGCAACAGCGACGCCATCCCGGCCCGAGCGGCCTGGCCTCCGGAGAGCGCGGTCATCGGCTGATCAAGATCTACCGCCAGTCCGAGGTCCGCGGCGACCTGCTCGGTCCGCTCCGCGAGGTCCGCCCCACCCAGGTTCAACCACTGGTCCAAGGCTCTGGCATACGAGTCGTCCGCCCCCGGGATATCAACGGCCAACTGCTCGGTGGAGGTGTCCAGATCACGCTGCGCGGCCGCGACACCGGTACGCCGGGCCAGGAAGGCGCGCACCGTCTCGCCGGTGCGACGTTGCGGCTCCTGAGACAGATACCCGACGGCCGCCGTCGGCGGATGCAGCTGCGTGACACCGTGCTCGGGGGATTGCAGGCCCGCGAGGATACGCAGCAGCGTCGACTTGCCCGCGCCGTTGGGACCAACCAGCCCGATGACGTCGCCCGGCGCAACGACGAGGTCCAGCCCCGAGAACAGGACCTGATCGCCATGGGCAGCAGACAGCTTCTTGGCGATGAGCGTGGCGCTCATGAGAACTCCCTCAGCGCTGGTCTCATCAGCCCCTCGCACCCCACGGGGAGGTCGGTGAATCTGTTCCGGATGTGCCAGAAACGGCAACTTTGGGCGAGAAGTTGCCCTCGGTGGCACCTCTGCATACTGCGACAGTCCTTCCCCAGACCAGCTGGAGCGCCGTACACCCCGTACCGGAGCGCCGGACACGCCGGGTAGGTCAGGAGCGGGCGGTGCTGGGCGCGCCGTGGCAACGCTTGTACTTGCGGCCCGATCCACACGGGCAGGGAGCGTTGCGTGAGGGCTCCTGGTCCTTGGCGCCGTTGCTGGCATGCCGACCGCGGCTGCTCCGCGCCTGCCGAACCTCGGTGCCGCCACCTTCGGCCGGCCCGGTGTAGGTCAGCGGCCGGGATGCAGGCTCGGGAGGGCCGTCAAGCTGCGAAAGCGCCGGACCGACCGGCGCAGGAGTTGCTCGCTCGCGAGGCCGATGTGTTGGTC
>JBGSWT010000564.1:0-10049 GCA_041751815.1 Pseudonocardiaceae bacterium | reverse complement strand
CGCACCACGTCCCACGGCGGCAGCGCCACCCGCGTGGTATGACAGATCGGCCACAGCAACCGGCCGCGGGCCTCCGCCACGATCCGGGAACCCTGCCGGCGCATGGTGATCTCCTGCAGCGGTAGGTATTCGGCGCTGCCGCAACTGGAGCCGTAGTAGTCGACGTGGGCAGGATCGCCGGTGGACAACCGGGTGTAGCGGGGCCGAACAACCGCGTTGGCCGCGCGGTCGGACAGCGGGGGGCACAGCAGCTCCACGAACTGCCCGCCGAGCTCATGCTCCACGGCGCGAAGGAACTCACCGTAGGCACCGACATTGGCGGCTTCCCCGTGAAGCTGGCCCAGCGCTCCGGCGAACCGAGCATCCAGCGTCCCCGCAGGCGCCACTGCTTCCAGCACGGCCAACGCGCCGCTGCGGGCCGGCAACGGACGAAACAGCCCATCGACGGGCCAGGCCAGCGGCGCTGCCGGTGCGCCGACGACGTCGAGCAGGTCGTCGTCAATGACAACCGGGTCAGGGCCTTTGCAGGATTGCAGGGCAGTCAGGAACCGGGCATAACCGGAACCCGGTATCGGCGCCGGCCAGCCGGGTCGGGAGGGTCGCCGTGGCGTCCACTGTGTCCCTGTCCATTGGGGATGACGGTGCAGGTACTCCCGGATCAGATCGGTCACCGGTCTGGGTTGCTCGTCGACGAGCTCGAGCACCGGATGAGATCGCGCTGTGCGGGCTGTATGCGCCAGGGAGCCGAGCCGCATGGCCGTCTCAGTCGCCCGCTGGATCCGTCTGGCCGTGGTGCCGGACACCGCGCCGGACACCTGCCGGTACACATCAGTGAACGTGTGCTGGGCGGGAGGCGCGTGCTGCTGTGGTGCCGTCGGCTGCCAGCCGGAGAGTCGCTCAGTGCGCTCGGCGTTGGCCTGCAGCACACCTAGCGCCGTGAGGTGAGCCAGGAAACCGGCCAGCACGTCGGTCCCCTCCGTCCGCGTGCCCGATAACAGGGCGAGCAGCTCGCTGTGATGACGCGGGCCGTCGGTCAAAGCCATCCGGATCGCGTTGAGGATCGGCGTGTTGCGGACTCGCAGCTGGCGCATCCGGCTGCCATCCTGCGCATCGACCACCCAGCACACCAGGTGCTCACCGTCCGTCCAGTGCAGTCCGGGAAGCGAGACGACGCCCGCGGTCGGGCCGGCTGTTCGCGCACGGTGCACATTGGACAGCTGGTGCGTCGCATGGGCGCCCGCGGCGGGTTGTTCCCCACTGGCGACTCCCGTCAGCAGCTCGTAGGGCTCGCAGCAGCTGTCCACCGTCACCAACGCGACCTGGCCGAACCAACTGCGTGGCGTGGTCTTGACCGTGCCCCGGGCCACCAAGCGCCACAGGTACCCGGTGCGGTGCCGCAGCCGCTTGCTGCCCCATCCCTCGCCGTTGGCCAGCCGCCGCTCGATCTCGCCGATCAGCTCCGGAATGTCGGTAGCGGCCGCCGCCCACGCAGTGCGGGACGACTGCAACAGCTCCCATGGCAGTGCTTGGATACGCCGCTGCTCGGTGTGCAGTTCCTGGGTCAGTCGCGCGTCTGCTGCCTGCAGCCGCTGCCCACAGCCGACCGCGGCGAGCACGTCGGCAGCTAGCTGTCTGGCCGGCCCATCGAGCTGGCTGACCCGCGCGACGAGGACCGACGCAGCCGACCCCTGCACTACTGACACGCACTGACCGTTGTGCAGGTCGCGGCGCAGCTTCAGCAGTTCTCGACGGTCCTGCTTGTCCAGCCCAGGATGCGGCACCAGATCGGACCCGATCTGCTCCGCCAGCCCCTGTGCCCGCCGCCGGTAGTCGGTCGCCAGCTCCTCGGCGTTGGCCACCAATGCGAACAACGCCGGGCAGCCACCAGCCAGCCAGAGCCGCACCGGCAGCCCAGCCATTCGCAGCAGCGCGGTACCACCCATGACGCCAGAGCCGAGGTCACTCATCACTGCCTCGGCTTCTCGGATCGGCCAACGACTGCGCAATCAAGCCCTGTCGCACCGCAGACAGTCGGGCGCGGTTCCAGTGGAAGACTGTGTAGTAGGCAGCACAACGTCGCGGCCCGATGCGGGCACCGTTGGTCTCGAAATACCCGGCGCGCCAACGGGCCCCGATCAGCAACGCCTGTTCCCGGTGGCGATCGACCACCGCCCGAGCCCATTCCGGCAGCAGCTCCCGGATGCCCGCAGGCGCCGTCCAGTGCGTGGCCAGTCCGGCTGCCGCCCGATCGAGTCCGCTGATCTGCTGAACACGTGCGTCGAGATGACGGCCGGCTTCGCGCCGGACCAGGTCCCAGACGCCGTGATCCTCCCAGCCGACGATGCCCAGCCCGTCGAACACCGCCCGCAGCAACAACAACGAGACCGCCCAGGCGGGCACCGGCTCACCGGCACGATCCCGGTGCACCTCCAGCCAGGCCAGTGAGTCAGCGGTGAACAGCCGGTGCACGAACTCCATCGAGGTGTTACCGCCGAACAGAGATGCCTCCGGCTCGTAAACGGCAGGCCGGACCTCGCGAACGGGTAGCCGCTCGATCATCGTGCCGATCCGCGTCCGCAGCTCGTCGGACTGACCAGCAGCCGCCTGGAAGCGTACTCGCAGGCCGGGGGGCTTGTGCATGAAGAAGAAGTTGACCGCCGTGCCCCCATCCAGCAGCGCTCGCGCCGCGTCGGCCAGCTCGCCGTATAGCCGCGGTCCGGCTGTGGTGTCCAGCCGTAGTCCGAGCTGAACCCACTCATGGCCGCCGTGCACATCAGGAAGTGCAGCCAATCCGGCCGCGAGGAACGCCCGCCGCGCCTCGGCCAGCTCGCTGTCCCCCTCCTCAACCGAGCCACCGGCCATCGCCACACAGCCGATGAGGAAATCGGCAAGCGAAATCTCGCATTTGCCGACCCGAACCGAGACTGGTGCGACTAAGCGGGTGTCCATAAACCGCCATTCATCGTGACGAATTCCGCTATTTCCATTGCGGTGCGGACGGGAAAGGCGTTCGCTTCTTCTACCGTAGACAGTGGCGTACAGAATCCTTTCCTTTTCCACAAGACTCTCAAGACACGTTGAGTCTGGTACGGATATCAGCCCAGTTGGTAGACTTTCACCATCGAGCGACCAAACCACTCGCCCGGGGCGATAATTTGCACAGAGCGCGTCGCGGCGTCCGGCAGCCCGCCAGTTCCTGTACCACGTGAGGTGGATCAAACGGGAGCTCTCGATAACGAAGCGTAACCGCACATAACTCTGCGCATGCGGATGCGGCGGTCACTGTGCGTGATGGGACGCTCGGAGTCCAGGCGTCCGATATCGCTGAGGTGGGTGTCCAGCCCGCCGGACTAGCGCTAGGTACGGAACAATGGGTGGCGTGAGCACGCGCGACGAGGACCCCGGTCTCACGACCGCAGCCGACAGCTCGTCACACCGTGATCTCCAGCCGACCGGCCGCAGCTCCCGTGCTGGCGTTACGGCAATGACCCGCCGCGCCATATCAGGGGCCGACGGTGCCATAGCACCAATGCTGCCCGCCCTGCCGGCGGCGACTCCGCTGCCCTCGGCCACTGACCTCCCCGACGACCGCTATCTCAACCGGGAGCTGTCCTGGCTGGACTTCAACGCTCGAGTGCTTGCGCTCGCCGAGGACGCTAGCCAACCGCTGCTGGAGCGGGCGAAGTTCCTGGCGATCTTTGCCTCGAACCAGGACGAGTTCTACATGGTCCGGGTCGCCGGGCTGAAGCGCCGCGATGAGGCCGGCCTGTCGGTGCGAAGCGCGGACGGGTTGTCGCCCCGAGAGCAGCTGGCTCGGATCGCGATGCGCAGCCGCGAGCTCGCTGAACTCCAGGCCCGGGTATTCATCGACGAGATCTGCCCGCAGCTTGCCGAACACGACATCACCTTCGTCACGTGGTCCGACCTGGACGACGCGCAGCGGTTACGACTGTCGGGTTACTTCACAGACCAGATCTTTCCGGTGCTCACCCCGTTGGCGGTGGATCATGCACACCCGTTCCCCTACATCTCCGGCTTGTCGCTGAACCTGGCGGTGATGGTGCGTGATCCCGACAGTCGCATCCAGCGATTCGCCCGGGTCAAGGTGCCCAACAATGTGCCGCGCCTGGTCCGGGTGGACAGTGACCAGAGCGATCGCGGGTCGCCACCCGCCACGTTCCTCCCGTTGGAGGAGCTGATCGGGGCACATCTCCACGAGCTATTCGCTGGCATGGACGTGGTGGACTGGCATATCTTCCGGATCACCCGCAACGCTGACTTCGAGGTCGAGGAGGACCGTGACGAGGACCTGCTGAAGGCCCTGGAGCGCGAGCTGGCGCGACGCCGCTTCGGTCCTCCGGTGCGCCTCGAGGTGGCCGACACGATGAGCGAGCACGTGCTGAAGGTGTTGCTGCGCGAGCTCGAAGTCAATCCGCACGACGTGGTCGAGGTGCCCGGGCTGCTCGACCTGTCCTGTATGTGGCAGGTCTATGCGCTGCCCGCCCCGGCACTGAAGGACGAGCCGTTCATCCCTGTGACGCACCCGGCCTTCGGTGAGGGTGAGACACCCAAGGACGTGTTCGCCACCCTGTGCGCCGGTGACGTGCTGGTGCACCATCCCTACGACTCGTTCTCCACGAGTGTGCAGCGTTTCATCGAACAGGCCGCGGTGGATCCCCACGTGCTGGCCATCAAGCAAACGCTGTACCGAACGTCTGGTGACTCTCCCATCGTCGACGCGCTGATCGACGCCGCCGAGGCGGGCAAGCAGGTTGTCGCGCTGGTAGAGCTCAAGGCGCGATTCGACGAGCAGGCCAACATCAGATGGGCCAGGGCGCTGGAACGGGCCGGGGTGCACGTGGCTTACGGCTTGGTGGGGCTCAAGACGCATTGCAAGACTGCGCTGGTGGTGCGGCAGGAGGGCGCGATGATCCGCCGGTACTGCCATATCGGCACCGGCAACTACCACCCGAAGACCGCCGGGCTCTACGAGGACGTCGGACTGTTCACCGCGGAACCGGCGATCGGGGCCGACCTCACTGACCTGTTCAACTCACTGACCGGCTACGCGCGGCAGACTCGCTACCGCAGCTTGCTGGTGGCGCCCTACGGCATCCGGCGCGGCATCGTGGAGGGGATCGAGGGCGAGATCGCCCGCGCTCGAGCGGGCCGCCCGGCGGGGATCCGGATCAAGGTCAATTCTCTGGTGGACGAGCAGGTGATCGATGCGCTGTACCGGGCGGCGCTGGCAGGTGTTCCCGTCGACCTGGTGGTCCGCGGCATCTGCGCACTGATCCCCGGACGTCCGGGGCTGTCGGACAACATCCGGGTGCGCTCGATCCTGGGTCGGTTCCTCGAGCACTCACGGGTCTTTCACTTCGTGGGTGCCGACGAACACTGGATCGGCAGCGCGGACATCATGCACCGCAACCTGGACCGCCGGGTGGAGGTGCTGGTAAGGGTGGCCGATCCGGACGTGACCGCTGAGCTGGATGCGATGCTTGCCTCCGCTCTGGATCCGGCGACGCGATGCTGGGTATTGGAATCGGATGGTTCCTGGAGCGCCTCCCCCCAGGACGGATCCACCGTCCGCGACCACCAAGTGCAGGAAATCCTCCGGCACCGCCGCAGAGGTGAATGAACTGTGCCGGGACTGATCGCCGCGGGCGCCGTCGTGTGGCGGCTGTCGCCGTCCGGCGACGTCGAAGTGGCGCTGGTACACCGGCCGCGCTATGACGACTGGTCGCTTCCCAAGGGCAAGCCACACTCAGGGGAGACACTGCCGCTCACCGCCGTCCGTGAGGTGGGCGAGGAGACCGGACACACCGTTGCGCTCGGCGCCAGGTTGGGCAGCACGCATTATCTGGTGCGCTGGGGCCAGAAGGTGGCGCACTACTGGGCGGCGCGTCCCACCGGCGGCAGCTTTCGCCCCAGCGAGGAGGTGGACGAGCTGCGCTGGCTGCCGTTGGCGAAGGCGTTCGACCTGCTCAGCCACCAGCGCGACCGGACCGTGCTGGCCGGACTCGACGGCGCGACGGCCATCACCAACACCGTGCTGCTGGTCCGGCACGGCGACGCGGGTGAGCGGGAGATGTGGCAGGGCGACGATGACCTGCGCCCGCTGACCGCAGCGGGTCAGCGGCAAGCGGAAGCTCTGCGAGCGTTGCTGCCACTGTTCGGCGCCGCGCGAGTGTATTCCGCACCACCGGTGCGGTGCCGCCAGAGCGTTGAAGGGTTGGCCGCCGACCTCGGGGTGCCCATCATCGAGGAATCACAGTTGTCCGAAGAGCGCTACCTGACCGATCCAGCGGGGGGCCTCGGCAGACTGATCGAGATCGCGGACGAAGCCGGGGGTCCGGCCGTGGTGTGCAGCCAGGGTGGAGTGATTCCTGACCTGGTCAGCAAGCTCGCCGAGGCGGCTGGGCTGGACCTGGGGGAAGTGCCCAGCCGCAAGGGGAGTTTCTGGGGCCTGTTCTTCGGCGGCGAGTCTCCCGCACCGCCCGTCCTGCAGGCCGCCGACTACTACAACGACGCACTGCCCTGATATCGGCGGTCGGTCGCCCCACCAGCTCAGTTCTTGGTGGTGGCCTTCTTGACAGCCTTTTTTGCAGTGACCTTCGTGGGGACGTTCGCGGGCGCCGTCGTGGTGGCCTTCTTGCCGATCTTGGCTTCTTTCTTCGCCTTCTTCGTGGCCTTTGCCGCCTTCGCCGCCTTGGAGGACACGGCCTTCGCCGCCTTGGTTACGTTGGCCGCCTTCTTCGTCTCTGTCTCGATGGCGGTTTCCTGCCCGGGGGCCGATTGCATCACCATGGCCGGCGCCTCGCTGGCTGTGAGCGGCGATGTGGCGGAGGCAGCCGGACGCACCATGCCCGTCCCGTTGGTGCCCGCGCTCACTCGCGGCAGCTTGCGTGCCCCACTCACGACTTCGCGGAACAGGGTGCCCGGACGGAAGGTGGGCACGTTGGTCTTCTTGATCTTCACAGACTGCCCGGTGCGTGGGTTGCGCGCCATTCGCGCCGCCCGCGCCCGCTTCTCGAAGATGCCGAAGCCGGTGATGGTGACCTTGTCACCCGCGTTCACCGTCCGAACCACCACATCGACCAACCCAGCTACCGCGGCTGCGGCGATCTTCTTGTCACCGAGTCGCTCCGCGAGGGCGTCGATCAGCTGAGTCTTGTTCACTTCGGCCTCCCACAGCAGGATCTCGGCCACCTGATCGGGGCCATCGTGGGTCACCGTATGGCGCACAGCGCCCGAACACCATGCGCCACACCCAGAATCTCTCTGGGCAAGGTCATGCAACGTTGCACTGCAACGACAATCTGATGGCCGATCAACGCGTTTACGGACTTCTGACGACCGCTGTCGTGGGCAGCCAGGACGGCCGCTGGGTCTCGAATGCGTCGATCGCCTCGGCGTGCCGCAGGCTTAGCGCGATGTCGTCCAATCCCTCCAACAGGCGCCAACGGGTGTAGCCGTCGATGGCGAAACCCACCGTGAGGTCCTTGGCTTGCACGGTCTGCTCCACGAGATCGACAGTCACCTCGGTGCCCGGCTCGGCCTCCAGCAGCTTCCAGAGCAGTTCGACGTCGGCCCGCTCGCACTGGGCCGCGAGCAAACCTTGTTTTCCCGCGTTGCCCCAGAAGATGTCACCGAACCGCGGCGAGATCACCACCTGGAACCCGTAGTTCATCAACGCCCAGACCGCGTGCTCACGAGACGACCCGGTGCCGAAGTCCGGCCCCGCGACCAGCACGCTGCCGCAGCGGTAGGCCTCATGATTGAGCACGAAATCCTCGTGGGCACGCCACGCCGCGAACAGCCCGTCCTCGAAACCGGTGCGGCTGACCCTCTTGAGGTAGACCGCAGGAATGATCTGATCGGTGTCCACATCGGAGCGCCGCAACGGGACGCCAACACCTGTGTGACGGGTAAACGACTCCATCGCGCTACTCCTTACTCGTGTCAGGCCTGCCCCGACATGGAGCCATATCGGGCAAACGGACCGCCAATAACCCCGATATGGCTCCATGTCGGGGTCAATCGAGGTCGGCGGGTGCTGAGAGGGTGCCTCGGACGGCAGTGGCAGCCGCGACCAGGGGGGAGACCAGGTGAGTGCGGCCGCCTTTGCCTTGGCGACCCTCGAAGTTGCGGTTGGAGGTCGATGCGCAGCGCTCGCCGGCAGCGAGCTGATCGGGGTTCATTCCCAGGCACATCGAGCAACCCGCCGAGCGCCACTGAGCCCCGGCCGCGGTGAACACCTCATGCAGGCCCTCGGCCTCAGCCTGGGCCCGCACCCGCATCGAACCGGGAACCACCAGCATCCGCACCCCGTCGCGCACCCGGCGGCCGGCGAGCACCCCGGCCGCTGCCCGCAGGTCCTCGATCCGCCCGTTGGTACAGGATCCGAGGAACACCGTATCCACCGCGATCTCGCGCAGCGGGGTACCAGGTGTCAGGTCCATGTAGGACAGCGCCTTGCGTACTGCCAGCCGCTCACCATCGTCGGTGATCTGTTCGGGATCGGGCACCCGCCCGGACAGCGGTAGGCCCTGACCGGGGTTGGTGCCCCAGGTGACGAACGGCGTCAGAGTGTCGGCGTCAATGTGTATCTCGGCATCGAAGGTGGCGTCGTCATCGGTGTGCAGCGAGCGCCAGTACTGCACAGCCGCGTCCCACTGCGGCCCCACGGGCGCATGCGGACGGCCGGCCAGGTAGTCGAACGTGGTGGCATCCGGCGCGATCATCCCAGCCCGGGCGCCCGCCTCGATCGACATGTTGCAGACCGTCATCCGGGCTTCCATGGACAGCCGCTCGATGACGTTTCCGCGGTACTCCAGCACGTACCCTTGGCCACCGCCGGTGCCGATCCGGGCAATCACGGCCAGGATGATGTCCTTGCTGGTGACACCCGTGGGCAGCGACCCATCGCGGCTGCGCACGACCACCGACATGGTCTTGAACGGGCGCAGCGGCAGGGTCTGGGTGGCCAGGACGTGCTCCACCTCGGAGGTGCCGATGCCGAACGCCAGCGCACCGAAGGCACCATGTGTTGAGGTGTGCGAGTCACCGCAGACCACGGTCATCCCCGGCTGGGTGAGACCCAGCTGAGGTCCCACGACATGCACGATGCCCTGTTCGACGTCGCCCATCGGATGCAGCCGCACGCCGAACTCCACGCAGTTCCGACGCAGCGTCTCTACCTGGGTGCGGGACACCTCATCGGCAATCGGCAGCTCGATGTCCATGGTTGGGACATTGTGGTCCTCGGTAGCGATCGTCAGATCTGGCCGGCGGACCGGCCGACCCGCTAGTCGCAGCCCATCGAACGCCTGCGGGCTGGTGACCTCGTGCACCAAGTGCAGATCGATGTAGAGCAGGTCGGGGGCCGAGCTGTCACCGTTGCCCTCACCGTGATGTACCACGTGGGTGTCCCAGACCTTTGCTGCAAGCGTGCGTCCCATGGCGTGAGTTCCTCCGCTGGGTTTCTCATATCCTGGACTTCCCATATAGCGGGAAGTTAGTATCGCTTTGTGGGACAGCATAGCGGCATCGGCGTGCTGGACAAGGCGATGACGGTACTGCGCGCGGTAGCGGCGAATCCGTGCGGCCTCGCCGAGCTCTGTGCCCGCACGGGTTTGCCCCGGGCCACCGCGCACCGGCTGGCGGTGGGGCTGGAAGTGCACCGCCTGTTGCGTCGCGGCAGCGACGGCCGGTGGCGTCCCGGACCCGCGCTGCACGAGCTGGGCAACGGCGCTCTTGATCCGTTGCTCGACGCCGCGGCGATGGTGCTGCCCAGGCTGCGCGACCTCACCGGAGAAAGCGTCCAGCTCTACCGGCGAGACGGAATGGTCCGGGTATGTGTGGCAGCTGCCGAACCCCCGAGCGGCCTGCGTGACACCGTCCCGGTGGGAGCCCGGCTGCCGATGACCGCCGGATCGGGCGCCAAGGTCTTGGCCGCGTGGGCCGATCCGGCCACCCAACGCGCCGTGCTGGGCGAAGCCGTGTTCGGCGAGCGAATCCTGATGGAGGTGCGCCGGCGGGGCTGG
>JBGSWT010000563.1:0-18158 GCA_041751815.1 Pseudonocardiaceae bacterium | reverse complement strand
GCGGACTCGGTGACCGTCAGTCGGCTGGCGGCCCCACGGACCGATCCGGTGGCGGCCAGCGCGACCAGAGTGCGCAAACGCGACTCGGTCATAACAACCTCACAAACCTGAGTGATAACTACACAGTCGTCGGCAAAGACTTGATGGACAGGGTGATTATTTACCGCCAGGCTTGGTGTTGACCAGACAGCGGCCTCAAGAGGCCCCTAGGAGGCGAAGCGCGTGACCGACACCGAAGTCCACAATTCGCAGACGAAGAAGAAGAAGGCTGATCGCTGGTCGGCCGGGGTCATCCCCTATGCCGAGATGGGTTACTGGCTGCCCGACTACCAGCCGAAGGACACCGATATCCTGTGCGCGTTCCGGATCACCCCGCAGCCCGGGGTCCCGCCGGAGGAAGCGGGCGCTGCGGTCGCGGGAGAGTCCTCGACCGCGACCTGGACGGTGGTGTGGACCGACCGTCTCACCGCCCACGAGACCTATCAGGCGAAGTGCTACCGGGTGGATGCGGTCCCTGGTGCCGAGAACCAGTACATCGCCTACATCGCCTACCACATCGACTTGTTCGAGGAGGGGTCGATCGCCAACCTCACCTCGTCGATCATCGGCAACGTGTTCGGGTTCAAGGCTTTGAAGGCACTGCGGCTGGAGGACATGCGGATCCCGCTGCATTACGTCAAGACCTTCCAGGGCCCCGCGCACGGGATCATCATGGAGCGCGAGTACCTGGACAAGTTCGGCCGGCCGCTGCTCGGTGCCACCACCAAGCCCAAGCTTGGGCTGTCCGCCCGCAACTACGGCCGGGTGGTCTACGAGGCGCTGCGCGGCGGGCTGGATTTCACCAAGGACGACGAGAACATCAACTCCCAGCCGTTCATGCGGTGGCGGGACCGGTACCTGTACTCGATGGAGGGCGTGAACCGCGCGATCGCCGCGACCGGGGAGGTCAAGGGTCACTACCTCAACGTCACCGCGGGCACCATGGAGGACATGTACGAGCGGGCTACCTTTGCCAAGGAGCTCGGCACTGTCATCATCATGATCGACCTCACCATCGGTTACACCGCGATCCAATCCATGGCGAAGTTCGCCCGGGCCAACGGCCTGATCTTGCACCTGCATCGGGCCGGGCACGGCACCTACACCCGGCAGAAGAACCACGGCGTGAACTTCCGGGTGATCGCCAAGTGGATGCGCCTGGCCGGGGTGGACCACATCCACGCCGGCACCGTGGTCGGCAAGCTGGAGGGTGACCCGAACGCCACCGCCGGCTACTACGACACCTGCCGGGAGATGAAGCAGCCCGTCGACCCGGTCAAGGGCATCTTCTTCGACCAGGACTGGGGTTCTATGCCGGGCATGATGCCGGTGGCCTCGGGCGGGATCCACGCCGGACAGATGGGTGACCTTCTGCACTACCTCGGCGAGGATGTGGTGCTGCAGTTCGGTGGCGGGACGATCGGCCACCCGATGGGCATCGCTTCGGGCGCCGAAGCCAACCGGGTCGCACTAGAGGCGATGATCAAGGCTCGCAACGAGGGTCGGGACTACCGCAAGGAGGCCCAGGACATCCTCAAGGCGGCCGCCAAGAAGTGCCCTGCTCTGGACACTGCGCTGGCGACGTGGGGGGACATCTCCTTCAACTACGAGTCGACCGACATGCCCGACGTGGTCGAGACCCCGACCTCGGTCTGAGTCGGATTGATTAGGGAGCTGATAATGCGCATCACCCAAGGAACGTTCTCCTTCCTTCCGGACCTGACCGACGCCGAGATCACCGCACAGATCCAGTACGCGCTGGACAACAACTGGCCGTGCTCGGTGGAGTTCACCGACGATCCCCATCCCCGCAACGTCTACTGGGACATGTGGGGGCTGCCGATGTTCGACCTGGCCGACGCGGCGGGGGTGCTCGCCGAGGTCAACGCCTGCCGCAAGGCCAAGCCTGAGCACTACATCAGGCTCAACGCCTACAACGCGAATTACGGCAAGCAGACCGTCGCGCTGTCCTTTATCGTGCAGCGGCCGTCTGATGAGCCCGGCTTCCGGCTGGACCGCCAGGACGCCCACGACCGCACCATCCATTACACATTGCATCCCTACGCCGCCGACGCGCCGCCCGGCCGCCGGTACAACGGGCAGCAATGACCGCGAACAATCAGCCGCCGCCCGCCCGTGTCGGGTTCGGCATGCCCTCGCCCGGCCGTGATGCGGCCGGGTCGGGGGCACCCGAAGAAGAAGCCGGCAGCGAAGAACAGACGCTACCCCCGGACGCCCGGGTCGATCTAGCCAAAGAGCGCGCGGAGACCGGTATCGATGAGGTCTTCGACTCGCTGAACGCCGACCTGGTCGGTCTGGCCCCGGTCAAGAACCGGATCCGTGAGATCGCCGCGCTGCTGCTGGTCGACCGGGCCCGCGCCAAGTTCGGCCTGTCCACCTCCCGGCCCAACCTGCACATGAGCTTCACCGGCAGCCCGGGTACCGGCAAGACCACCGTGGCGATGCGGATGGCGGACATGCTGCACCGGCTGGGCTACTTGCGCCGGGGGCATCTGGTCTCGGTGACCCGCGACGACCTGGTCGGGCAGTACGTCGGGCACACCGCGCCCAAGACGAAGGAGGTGCTTAAGCGGGCGATGGGCGGCGTGCTGTTCATCGACGAGGCCTACTACCTGTACCGGGCGGACAACGAGCGCGACTACGGGCAGGAATCCATCGAGATCCTGCTGCAGGTCATGGAGAACCACCGGGAAGACCTGGTGGTGATCCTTGCCGGTTACAAGGACCGGATGGACGCATTCTTCGCGTCCAACCCTGGGATGGGTTCCCGGATCGCACACCACATCGATTTTCCCGACTACACCTTGGAGGAGCTGGACGACATCGGAAAGCTCCTGCTCCGAGCGGAGGGTTACACCCTCACCGCGGAAGCCAAGAAGACCTTCTGCGAGTACCTGGAGCACCGCAAAGCGCAGCCGCGATTCGCCAATGCTCGCAGCGTGCGCAACGCGATAGAACGAGCCAGGCTGCGGCACGCAAGCCGGATGATGGCGACCGATCAAGCGGTCGGCAAGGACGAGCTGACCACCCTGACCCCGGAGGACTTCCTCGGCAGCCGAGTCTTCACCGAGGCCAACGCGGAAACACCAACGGCTCCTTCCGCCTGACCCTCGGGAGCGGCGGCTCTGCCGGCCTGTGTCAGCGCCGCGCTGACGGGGGCGGGACGACGGGGCCGCAGTCTCCGTCTGGGGCGTCGTCCAGGTCCACGATCACCGGTGCGTGGTCGCTGGGGGCGGTGCCCTTGCGGGCCTGGCGGTCCACCCACGCCGCGCACGCCCGCGCCGCGACAGCTGTACCGGCGAGCACGAGGTCGATCCGCATTCCCCGGTCCTGGTGGAACATGCCGGCCCGGTAATCCCAGTAGCTGAAGATCCGCTGCCCGGGCCAGCGGTCCCGCACCACATCGTGCAACCCGAGGGCACGCAGCGCCTCCCGTTCCGGGGGGGTGACGTGGGTGGAGAGAGCGTAGGCGGCCGGGTCGTACACGTCCTCGTCATCGGGCGCGACGTTCATGTCGCCACAGACCACAGTCACCGCAGGATCCCCGGCGGCCACGGTGGCCCGCAGCGCGGCCAGCCACTCCAGTTTGTAGTGGTAGTGCGGGTCACCGGGGGTTCGGCCGTTGGGCACGTACACCGAGCTGACCCGCAACCCCGCGCAGCTGGCGGACACCGCCCGCGCTTCGGGATCTGGACCCTGTCCTACTGGATTGGCAGGTTCGTCAACCAGTCCGATGACCACGTCATCCAGTCCGAGTCGGGAGGCGATGGCCACCCCGTTCCACCGTCCCTCGCCATGGTGCGCGACGGCGTACCCGCGCTCGTTCAGCGCGGGCCGGATCAGCTCGTCGAAGGCATCGGTGGGCAGCTTGGTCTCCTGCAGGCACAGCACATCCGGCGCGCGCACATCCAGCCAGGGCAGCAGCCGCGGCAGCCGGGAGCGCACCGAGTTCACGTTCCACGTCGCCAGCCGCACACCACGCACGCTATCGCCTACCCTCATTCTGACCCGCATTCAGCGGGCTGAGCGGGGTTACTGGGCCCGAGTAACCCCGCTCAGCCCGCTGAACGCAGGATGGGGCGCTAGCGGCGGGCGAAGGTGGGTTCGGCTAGGTGGGCGACTCTAGTGCGGCGTTGGTAGATGACCACTTCGCGGAACTGGTACAGCACCGCTGCCGTCGGCGCGTGTAACCACTCTCCGTGCAGGGGCAGGCGGATGACCGGGCGGTCGGATCCGGGGATGGCGACGAACACCGGCTCGACGTCGAGGTCGAGGAACGGGACGGTGCAGCCAGGGGCCACTTGGCGGCCCTCTCGGGGGCGCAGCGGTCCGCTGTGCTCGCCGGCCCAGATCACCACCGGTGTGATCACGAGCCCGGAGCGGGCTTCGTAGTCATCCAGCAGGCCGAGCACCGACTTCGACGGGAGTTGCATCCCGAGCTGCTCGGCGAGCTCGCGGCGGGCCGCGTCGGGGGCTGATTCGCCGGATCCGGTGCGTCCGCCCGGCAATGCGTACGGTCCTGGCTGGTTGCGTAATGCGGCGGCGTGCCGGGTGAGCAGCACTCCTGGAGCGCCTCCGCTGGTGACGACGGTGATTGCCACCGCGGCCCGCTTGACTCCCCAGCGTCTGATTCCGCGCCGGGGGAAGCGCCGCAGCGGATTCCGGATCTCCTCGCACAGGTTCACGCCATGACGTCCACAACCGGAGTCTCCCAGGCCAGCGAACAGATCGTCCTCCTCATCGTGCGGTCCCAAGCTCGCGACGGGTAGACGTCACAGGGTGACGGTGGCATCCTGCCGCGCGTCGCTGAGCATGGTCGCACGGTCTGCTCGCCTCGTCGTCAGGGTGGGTGTACCGCATTTTCACGCCCTGCAACCGCGGATTCCCTGGACGGCACGGACAGCGACGATGCCCGTTTGTCAAGCCTCGGCGCGCGCCGGTAGCTGGGTCGCTGGTCAAGAAGTGATAACGCTTCATACCCCGCTGAGGTAATCTGCGGTTAGCCGCAGATGGGTCCATGTCGTCCCGATGCGTGTAGCAGCTGAAATCGAGACGACGGGGAGGTCCTCGTGACCGCTAAGCACCTGCGTGAAGGATCGAGCCTCCGATACAGCCAGCGCCGGGCAGCGGGTCTGTACGACCCCGCCTACGAGCACGATGCCTGCGGGGTGGCGTTTGTGGCCGACCTCGCAGGCCGCCGTGATCACGACATCGTGCGGAAGGCTCTCACTGCGCTGCGCAACCTCGAACATCGGGGTGCCCGAGGCGGGGAGCCCGATACCGGTGATGGTGCGGGCATCCTGTTCCAGGTCCCGGATGGCTTCTTCCGCGAGGTCGTCGATTTCGAGCTACCCGAGCCGGATGGGTATGTGGTGGGTACGGCCTTCCTGCCGGCAGACGACTCCGACGTGATCGCGGCCATCGAGGGCATCGCCGTTGAGGAAGGCATGCGGGTACTGGGCTGGCGGGAGCTGCCGATCAATCCCGAGGGAGTCGGCCCCACCGCCCGCTCGGCGATGCCCGGCTTCCGGCAACTGTTCTTGGCGGCAACCCAAGAAGGCGGCGAGCCCCTGACCGGGCTGGAACTGGAGCGTCGCGCGTACTGCGTGCGCAAGCGCGCTGAGCGTGATATCGACGTCTACTTCGCGAGCTTGTCCGGACGCACGATCGTCTACAAGGGAATGCTCACCGAGGAACAGCTGGTGAGCTTCTACCCGGACCTGTCCGACGAGCGGGTCACCAGCTCGCTGGCGCTGGTGCACTCGCGGTTCTCCACCAACACCTTCCCGTCCTGGCCGCTGGCCCACCCGTACCGCTTCGTGGCGCACAACGGCGAGATCAACACACTGCGCGGTAACCGGAACTGGATGCACGCGCGGGAAAGCCAGCTCGCCACCGACCTCATCCCCGGTGACCTGGGTCGCATTTATCCGATCATCACCCCGGAGGCCAGCGACTCGGCATCCTTCGACGAGGTGCTCGAACTGTTGCACCTGGGCGGTCGCTCGATGCCGCATGCGGTGCTGATGATGATCCCGGAGGCGTGGGAGAACCACGACGAGATGGACCCCGATCGTAAAGCGTTCTATGAGTTCCATTCCACGTTGATGGAGCCCTGGGACGGCCCCGCGCTGGTTGCGTTCACCGACGGCACCGTGATCGGCGCCGTGCTGGACCGCAACGGCCTGCGTCCGGCTCGGTACTGGGTCACCGAGGACGGCTTGGTGGTGCTGGCCAGTGAGGTCGGGGTGCTGGACATCGACCCCGCCACGGTGGTGCGCAAGGGGCGGCTGGAGCCGGGCCGGATGTTCCTCGCCGACACCGCAGCCGGCCGGATCGTCAGCGATGACGAGATCAAGGGCCAGCTCGCCGCCGAGCAGCCCTACGCCGAGTGGGTGGCCCGGGGCCTGACCCGGCTGGAGGAGCTGCCCGAACGTGAGCGCGAGGTGCACACCCACGCCTCGCTGGTGCGCCGCCAGCAGACGATGGGATACACCCAGGAAGAACTTGGCACCTTGCTGGCGCCGATGGCGCTCACCGGGGCCGAGCCGATCGGGTCGATGGGTAACGATGCCCCGCTGGCCCCGTTCTCACAGGGCTCCCGGCCGTTGTTCGACTACTTCACCCAACTGTTCGCCCAGGTCACCAACCCACCCCTGGACGCCATCCGGGAGGAGTTGGTGACGTCGCTGCACGCGCAGCTCGGTGCTCAGCCCAATCTGCTGGCGGCCGGCCCTGACTCCTGCCGGCGGATCGTGCTGCCGTTCCCGGTGCTGGATAACGACGAGCTCGCCAAGATCGTCCACGTCAACGACGATGGTGATCAGCCGGAATACCAGACCTATACGGTGAAGGGCCTCTACGACGTGCACGGTGGCGGCGCGGCGCTGGTCCGCCGGCTCGACGAGATCCGCACCGAGGTCTCCACCGCGGTCCGCGACGGCGCGCGGCTGATCGTGCTCTCTGGCCGGGGCGTTGATGCCGGGCACGCATCGATCCCGTCGCTACTGCTCACCGGTGCGGTGCACCACCACCTCGTCCGGGAGAAGACCCGTACCCAGATCGGCCTCGTCGTCGAGGCCGCGGACGCTCGCGAGGTGCACCACATCGCGCTGCTGATCGGTTACGGCGCGGTGGCGGTCAATCCCTACCTGGCCATGGCCACCGTGGAGGACCTCGCCGAGCGGGGGCTGCTCAACGGCATCGATGGCAAGACCGCTACCGGTAATCTGATCAAGGCGCTGGGCAAGGGCGTCCGCAAGACGATGTCCAAGATGGGCGTGTCTACCGTGGCCTCCTATACCGGCGCGCAGATCTTCGAGGCGATCGGTCTGGGACCGGAGGTCATCGACTCCTGCTTCACCGGCACCACCTCCCGGCTCGGCGGGGTCGGGTTCGACACGCTGGCCGAAGAAGTCGCGAGGTGGCACGGCCGCGCCTTCCCGTCAGACGGGGTGCATGCTCCGCACCGGGAGCTCGCGATCGGCGGCGACTACCAGTGGCGCCGCGAGGGCGAGCCGCACGTGTTCAGCCCCCAGACGGTGTTCAAGTTGCAGCATTCCACCAGGGCCGGCCGCTACGAGGTCTTCAAGGAGTACACCCGGCTCGTCGACGACCAGTCGGTGCGACTGATGACGCTGCGCGGGTTGTTCGCCTTCCGCGAGGGTGTGCGCCCGCCGGTTCCTGTTGAGGAAGTCGAGCCAGTAACGTCCATCGTCAAGCGGTTCGCGACCGGCGCAATCTCGTACGGCTCCATTTCGAAGGAGATGCACGAGACGCTGGCCATCGCGATGAACCGGCTCGGTGGCAAGTCCAACACCGGGGAGGGCGGCGAGGACGCCGACCGCTACACCCGGGACCCCAACGGGGACCTGCGCCGCTCGGCGATCAAGCAGGTGGCGTCCGGACGGTTCGGCGTGACCAGCGAGTACCTGGTCAACGCCGATGACCTGCAGATCAAGATCTCCCAGGGTGCCAAGCCCGGCGAGGGTGGGCAGCTGCCCGGTACCAAGGTGTACCCATGGATCGCCAAGACCCGGTACTCCACGCCCGGCGTCGGGCTGATCTCGCCGCCGCCGCACCACGACATCTACTCCATCGAGGACATCAAGCAGCTGATCCACGACCTCAAGAACGCCAATCCGCGGGCCCGGGTCCACGTCAAGCTGGTGTCCGAGGTGGGGGTCGGTACGGTGGCCGCCGGGGTGGCCAAGGCGTACTCCGACGTGGTGCTCATCTCCGGGCACGACGGTGGCACCGGTGCCTCGCCGCTGTCGTCGATCAAGCACGCCGGCACGCCCTGGGAGCTGGGCCTGGCTGAGACCCAGCAGACGTTGATCGCCAACAAGCTGCGGGACCGGATCGTCGTGCAGACCGACGGCCAGCTCAAGACCGGCCGCGATGTGGTGATCGCGGCGTTGCTGGGCGCCGAGGAGTTCGGCTTCGCTACCGCCCCGCTGGTGGTCTCGGGTTGCATCATGATGCGGGTCTGCCATCTGGACACCTGCCCAGTGGGGGTGGCCACCCAGAACCCGGTGCTGCGCGCGAAGTTCACCGGCAAGGCCGAGTACGTCGTCAACTTTTTCGAGTTCATCGCCCAGGAGGTCCGCGAGTACCTGGCCGCGCTCGGGTTCCGCACTCTGGAAGAGGCGATCGGGCGCACCGAGGCGCTGGACACCCGCCCGGCCATCAACCACTGGAAGGCCGCCGGGCTGGATCTGTCACCGATCCTGCACGTCCCGTCGGACCCCGCCGGCGGAGCCGGCAATCAGACCACCGCTGGCGGAGCCGGCAATCAGACCACCGCTGGCGGAGCCGGCAATCAGACCACCGACGGCGCCCCCCGGCACAAGGTGGTGGACCAGGACCACGGGCTGGACAAGGCGCTGGACAACACCCTGATCGCGCTGGCCGAGGGCGCGCTGGCGGGCGGTGAACCGGTGCGGTTGGAACTGCCGGTGCGCAACGTCAACCGCACGGTGGGCACCATGCTCGGTTCCGAGCTGACCTGCCGCTGGGGTGGCGCCGGGCTGCCCGACAACACCATCGACATCACGCTGACCGGATCGGCCGGCCAGTCCTTCGGAGCGTTCCTGCCACGAGGGATCACGCTGCGGCTGGTCGGCGACGCCAACGACTACGTCGGCAAGGGCCTGTCCGGCGGGCGGATCACTGTCCGCCCGCATCCTGCGGTGCAATTCACTGCGGAGCACAACATCATCGCTGGGAACGTGATCCTCTACGGGGCGACGTCCGGCGAGATGTTCCTGCGCGGGATGGTCGGAGAGCGTTTCTGCGTGCGCAACTCCGGTGCGCTGGCCGTCGTGGAGGGCGTCGGCGATCACGGCTGTGAATACATGACGGGCGGCCGGGTGGTGGTGCTCGGGCCGACTGGACGCAACTTCGCGGCGGGGATGTCCGGCGGGACCGCCTATGTGCTCGACCTCATTGCGGGACGGGTCAATCAGGAAATGGTGGATCTGGACCCGCTGGATGACGAGGACCGCGCGTTCCTGGCCGACGCGGTGGCACGGCATCACGCCGAGACCGGGTCCGCTGTGGCGCATGCGCTGCTGGCCGACTGGGACACCGCGGTGGATCGGTTCGGCAAGGTCATGCCCAAGGACTTCAAGCGAGTGCTGGCCGCCCAGGCAGCGGCGCAGCGCGACGGCCGCGACATCGACGAAGCCATCATGGAGGCCGCCCATGGCTGACCCGAAGGGTTTCCTCACCACTGGGCGGCAGAACCCGCCGCGCCGCCCCGTCGATCTGCGGTTACGGGACTGGCGCGAGGTCTATGAAGACTTCGACCGCGACGCGCTGGAACGCCAAGCCGGCCGGTGCATGAACTGCGGGATCCCGTTCTGCCACCTCGGTTGCCCGCTGGGCAACCTCATCCCGGAGTGGAACGACCTGGTCTGGCGTCAGGACTGGGCTGATGCTATCGAGCGGTTGCACGCAACCAACAATTTCCCCGAGTTCACCGGGACGCTGTGCCCGGCACCGTGCGAGGCGGCCTGCGTGCTGGCCATCAACGATGACGCGGTGACCATCAAGCAGGTCGAGATCGAGATCATCGACCGGGCTTGGGACGAGGGCTGGGTCATCCCGCAACCGCCGCAGGTTCGCACCGGCAAGAAGGTCGCCGTGATCGGATCGGGCCCGGCCGGACTGGCTGCCGCTCAGCAGCTGACCCGGGTCGGGCACGACGTGGTGGTCTATGAGCGCGCGGACCGGATCGGCGGGCTGCTGCGCTATGGCATCCCTGAATTCAAGATGGCCAAGCACCGGCTGGACCGACGGTTGGAGCAGATGCGCGCTGAGGGCACCGAGTTCCGGGCCGGTGTCGACGTCGGCGTGGACGTCACGGCCGAGGAGCTGCGCGCAGATTTCGATGCTGTGGTGCTCGCAGGCGGTGCCACCGCGTGGCGGGACCTGCCGGTGCCCGGACGCGAGCTGGCCGGCGTCTACCAGGCGATGGAGTACCTGCCGCCGTCCAACCGGGTACAGGAGGGTGACCTCCCGCGGTCGCCGATCCACGCCGAGGGCAAACATGTGGTGATCATCGGCGGGGGTGACACCGGAGCCGACTGCCTGGGTACCGCGCATCGCCAGGGAGCGGCCACGGTGACCCAGCTGGAGATCATGCCGATCCCGCCGGAGCACCGCCCCAACCACCAGCCTTGGCCGACATACCCGATGGTCTACCGGGTTTCCTCGGCCCACGAGGAAGGTGGCGAGCGGTTGTTCTCGGTGAGCACCCAACGGTTCCTGGGCGACGCTGACGGTCAGCTGTGCGGGCTACGGCTGGCCGAGGTGGTCTCCGAGGACGGAAAGTTCGTGCCGGTGCCAGACAGCGAGCAGGACCTGCCCGCCGATCTTGTTCTGCTGGCGATGGGATTCGTCGGGCCGGAGAAGGGCAAGCTGCTCGAGGGGCTGGGCGTCGAGTATGACGTCCGTGGCAACGTCGCTCGCGACCTGAGTTTCATGACCAGCGTGCCGAGCGTGTTCGTCGCCGGAGACATGGGCCGCGGGCAGTCGCTGATCGTGTGGGCCATCGCCGAGGGTCGCTCTGCCGCCGCCGGTGTGGACCGCTACCTCACCGGCCGTGACGTACTCCCCAGTCCCATCGCCCCCACAGAACGACCGTTGGCCTGAGGGCACCCGGAGTGGCGATGCAAGTCCTGATCCGCATCGCCACTCCGGCTACCCACAGACAGCATGGTATTTACAAGATGATCATGGCGAGGTGTCGTTCGGTGGGCTGCTCTTGCCGATGCACTGCGCTTGCTGGCTGACGGGGTGCAGTCGGCTCTCGAACAGCGCTACGCCTGGGATGTCGAATCGGCACATGCGCTCCCCACCCGCGCGGCGGCAGCACCCCCTTCGTCGTGGACGGCTGAACTCTGTGGGAGGACATAAGCTACGACCAGATCGGCATCCCACTCACCGTGCGACTTGACGACCGGACCTTTCACGATGCGCCCGAGGTAGCTTTCCGGAACCGCAGGCGCGGCAACGCGGCCGAACCTGCCGCCCGCCATCACCTGGTCTACGGCTGGAACGAGGTCACCAGCGACCCCTGCGGAGTGGCAACAGAAGTCGCCACCATGCAGTCTTCAGTAACATCAGCAGTACGAATATTGCCAGGAAGCCGTAGTATACATTCCTGGCCGTCTCGCCGAACAGGTAGAATAACCCAGCAAAGAAGAATACCATGACGAGTAGGAAGTCAATAATCGCGAGCAATGTCGCAACAATCAGGCGCGCGAGAAAAATAGTAAAGCCGGCCCCGTACCACTTTTCGATTGTTGAGTCATCGTACGCCCAGCGGGCTAAGAGCCATGAGTGATACCCGAAGGGCAAGGTCTGCCAGTGCTCACTCCATCGCGATGAATCCTGCCCATTGCCCTCGAAGGCCGCTGGCGAGACCTTTCTAAACTCTATGCTCTCGATGCGTGCATCCGTAATATCAATGACTACCTCGCGCTCACTTGTTACTCGTATTACTGTCGTCCCGTTGGTAACGGCTTCGAAGCTGCCTCCCCCTGCTTTGACATCGTAGATGTCGTCAAGACCGATTCCTCCCCGCTTCTGATCTCGTATGATAACGCGGATCGAATCGCCCTCTTTCGCAGGTAGTTTAATCCTCGCCCCTATGGAGACCAGGCCAAGAGGTGTGACAATATTTCGATCTCCTGCGATATCAACGCCGGATTGAGTAACGGTGAGCTTCACTGGTAGAAGATACGGCTTGAAGCCGATCGCCGGCCCTACTTCTCCAGCCGCACCGCAGGCATTCAGTAGGAAGATCGCTACCAGGAAACCGTACCGAGCGAGCCCTGAGAAAACAATTTCTCTAGTGCGGTTGAGGGTGCGGGCAGCGACGTGGCGAGGAATGCAGCCGCTACTGGACGTCACGCTAGCAGTATCACCTGTCACAACCTGCTGAGGGAAGGCTTCGACTGAAGCACCTGCGCTTCGGCGCCTTCGCCATCGACCGGATTGATCATCTCCGGCGCAGCTCCTGTTGTGACCCGATGAAGGCTACGAGTGCGGGGGGCAAAAGCGGGTCACCCACTTCCCGCTGTCGGGCTGGCGTCCTAGCGGCTACGTCATCCACACGCGGGATGCCAAAGGAAGGAGCCCGCTTCCGGTCGGGTTGAGCGCGGGGGGCGGGTGGCGCTGGATCGTGCCGCAGTCGAAGCCGGAGCGTCGGTGAGCAGCTGGCTGGCCGAGACAGGGTTCCGTCGTCTCACGATCGAGACTGGGTTCGCCGGAGTCGCTGCTTGGGAGGCGGAGGCCGGCTCGCTCACCGACGATGAGCGAGCCGAGGGTGAGGAGTGGGCCCGCGAGGTGCTCGGGCGCGGCGCTGATGTTGGGCATGCGTCAGCGTAGATGGGCGGGATCGCCTACGACACCACAGTCTTGATCGCCGCCGAGCGTGGCGACCGGCAGATGTGGAGCCACCACCAAGGCCTACTGCGGCTGGGCGCTGTGCCGGTCGTCCCCGCGCCTGTGCTCGCTCAAGCGTGGCGTGGTGGGTCTCGTCAAGCACTGCTGGCTCGGTTGCTCGCCGGCTGCGAGATCGAGGCGATGACGGAGGATTCGGCCCGTGCGGTTGGGAGCCTCCTCGGCGCGGCTGCCCATGACGACGTTGTGGATGCGGCCGTAGTGGAGAGCGCAGCACGGCGTACGGACTCGATCGTTATCTCCGACCTCGGGCATATCGAGCGCTTGGTCACGGCATGCAGACAGGACCTGGTCGTCGAGGTCGTCTGACACACCGCACTTCCGTCCGCCCGCTCCGTCGTCCGACTGTCGTGTCTGACGTGCTCTCACGGCACGCTAAGTCGGGCTTTGCAGAACTGAGGTGGCTGACTGTGGCAGAGCGGACTGCCGAGCAGCTGCTACACGAGTTCCGCAGCAGCGCGACCGCCGATGTCACGATGTCGCTGCTGCGTTCCACGGACGCGCTGCCGTATATGGCGCTGATGGCCGCGCACCCTGGAGACGGGCAGATTGTCGACGGCCAGACTCTCAGCGCCGCAATTGACGTCGATCTGCTAGCTCTGATACGTAGCTATACGCCTGAGGAGACCGATGATGACACTCTAAGTCCCTCGTGGGACGCACGCATCGCGCGTTGGCGGCTCACTGGCCGATCCACCGAGACGAGACTCAGGCTTGCGCGTGAACCCATGTCGAAGCCTATACCTCTCTCTCGGTGAGTAGCTCACAGTGGAGCTGCTTTCCTTTGGTCCGCCACTGGCGTCCGCGTTCACGGTCACCCACGTGCAGCAGCTTGGTCCCGAACTCAATCATAACCCGAGCGTGGACTGTCCTCAGCGACTTTTCGGTCGCGCCTATATCGGCGAGCAGGCCGATCACGTGCTCGTATTCGGTGTGCATTTGCTCGTCATCGGCAGGGAGTGGCGATAGGTAAGACGCCCAGAGTGTCACTGCCAGGCCGAGATCGGCGCGAAACTTAGGATAGCGTGCAGTAAGGTGTTGCAGGCGGGCCACCGCCTCCGCGATTACTTCCCGAGCCTGTGACGATATCCCGCAGTCCTGAAGGCACTCCGCGTAGTTGATCAGCACTTTGAAGACGTTCGGTGACAGCGGGTCGGGGCGCTCTGCCTCACGTTCACGCAGCTCGGCCATGGCTTCTCGGATGGTTTGCAGTGCCTGTTGATATCTGCCGAGTTCGCTGTAACGGTTTGCCAAGTTCATGATCAGCATAGGCAACCATGCCGCCGCGAAATCGGATGATTTTGCGGCGATGCATCCTTCCTGAACTGCCCGTTCGGCCGCGCGGGCAGCGTCCTCCAGCCGTCCAAGGTCTTTCAGCGCCCGTGCGCGGAGATCGAACGCCTTGCTGAGCAGCTCGGGTCTCTCTTCCGCGCGGATGACCTGGGCCAAAGTAACGACCTTCTTGGCGAGGTCGAGCCCATGGTTGGCTTGCCCCCCGTTCACTAGTTGGTTGCCGTAGTTGAGCATGGTCCTGGCGAGGTCGTGTGTGTAGCGCTTCGGTTCTTGCTTGACTAGCTGGGCGTACAGCTTCAAAACCTCGAGCTGCGTTTCAGCTTGCTCGTCGTGGCGGTCGGCGTAGAACAGGCCGGAGGCGAGCGCGTCCAGGAGGTCTATCTCAGTGGTCAGGCTGCGGTCTGGCAACGCGCGGTAGCGGGACAGTGCCTCGCTTGCGACAGCGATCTTTAGTTCGCTGACGCGGTGCGAGGAGGGCATCCCTAATGCGGCTGCCCCGAGTATCTCGGCGCGGTCCACGGTTGCCAGGGTGTCCAGAAGGGGCAGGACCAGCACTCGGGGATCCGGAAGGTACGCCGCGAGCACTGCTGCTTTCGCCCATAGCTCATTAACCCCAGTCCGGAGGACCCTGTTGATCACCGCGGGAATATCGTTGTGTCGCTCGGCGGCGCGAGTGAGGATGGTCATCAGCTGGAACTGTTGCTCGTTAGAGAGAGGCGCACGAGCTAGCGCATCGACTAGGTTCTCCTGATCGCGCAGCACCTGGGCAACGAAATACTCGCCAAGCAGATCGGGCTCCAACGGGTTCAACCAGTTGTTTCCTGGGTGCAACTGATGCGCCCAGTCGGCGTACTGACCGAGCACCCGCGGGTGCTCACCCGCGAGGTCGGGTAGCTCAGAGAGCAACGCCACTGCCTCGTCCCGGCTGGCAGCCCCGCAACAGGTGACTGTGGTCATCACCGCGTCCAGCACTCGCCGTCGGGCGTAGGGCAGCTCCTCGGCTTTGGCGGTATCCGCCCAGTAATGCCGCTCATGATCGAGCACACGCGTGGCGGGATCCCAGTGGGTGGGCTTCTCACCGTCTCGCCATCCCGATTGGTGGTCCAGTAGAGCCGCTAGAGCGGACATGTGGAGGGTCAGCGCGAGTGCGTAGCGGTCGTCATCAATGTCGGCCGGTGGCACCAGCCCCTCGCTCCGGTACTTGCCTGCCTCGGCGAAATCCGCGACTGCGGTCATGAACTCGCTCTCGCGGTTGTCGGCCCGCTCAAACAGCGGCGGCAGCTCATGGGCAGCGTCGTACAATAGCGCTGCGAACGGGTCGGACGCCCCAGCGCGCAGCGCGTCCCACCACTGTCCTGGGCTGCGAGCCAAGAGCAGAAGCCTGAGCCGGGTGCCGTCAGGGCGGGGCTCCTCCAACAGCTTAAGAATCCGCTCCAGGCATCGTGGTTGGGTTTCGGCGTAGTCCACCACGACGAGCACGTGGGCCGGGAGCCGAAACAGCTCCGCGAGGGACTCGCTGTCGCAGTGGGTCCGCAGCCGACCCGCAAGCCAGCCGCACTCGGTGAATTGGCGTACCAACTCCTGGGCGAATCGGGTCTTGCCCTGACCGCCGGCGGCGAAGCACAGCCGCACCCCAACGTCGTTGTCCTCCTTGCACCATGCGACGTAGTCGGCCAGTTCCCGCTCGCGCCCGCGGAACCGTACGACTTTGTAGCCGCTACGAAGCAAGAAGCTCGGTGGCGACCGGCGCGGCAACTGCTGGTCCTGGACGAACAGTTTCCGTACCAGACTTTCAGCACTCTGGCGCTGCAACGGTTCCAGCGCGTCGATCTTTGTCTCGATCCGCCCCAGGGAGGCGGTGGTGTCGTCGCGCCAGAGAAACTCGGCCACCGACTGCAGAGCGCCACCGTCCTGCGCCTCGGCCCGGATACCGGCCTCGATCCGGGTGGCCAGTTCCTCAGCGAGCCGGTCGGCGTCCACCCCGAGTGTGCGCAGATAACCGGGACCATCCGGCTCGGGCGCGTCCAGTGCGGCAGTCCACGCACCCAGTGCCACCCGCAGCCCGGCGGCGTTGCGCACTGACAGAAGGTCCTGAGTTCCGTCGCGTTCAAGCAGTGCCGCACGCAAGTGCTTGGCTTTCTCGTCGGTGAGCCCGACCTCAGCGACCGTACAGTCGACCGCGTCAACCGCTACCAAATGCAGGGCTTGACGTTGCGGATCGCCGAGAAGGAGCCGCCGCGTACCCCGGACCGTCTTACTGCCAGCCTCGGCGGTCAGCCACCCGAGCAGTGCGCCGATCAGATCCACCGCCACCAGTGATTCCTTCGCACGAGCAAGAGCTCCCAACCTGGGCTGTGGCCACCGCCGCTCGCGGACGATAGCGCGTGAGCTCAAAGTCCTGAAGAGCCGCCAGCCTCAATCTCCACCTCAGCGCTGTCTTGCGCAGGCGGTCACCACCACCAGGTCAGCGCCCCGCAGCGGCGCCCAGCAGCGCTCGACCTGCTCCAGGTCGGTGCGGACAACTCCGCCCCCTTCTTCCTCGTCGCTCGACACGATGTAGGCCAGTCCGCCGGGCAGCGCAAGCACCCATGCCGTCACGCCGTCTTCCGGTTCATCCAGGCCGTAGACGGCCGGGATCGCGGGCAGGGTGACACAGCGCAGGACCTCGATGTGATCAGACAACTGCTGCGCGGACTCGGGACGGTGCTGCGTCATCGGTGACTCCCCTCATCGATGCATAGTGACCTCGGTAACATGACACAGCATCTAGCATCTGTGGTCGTTTCTCAAGTTTGAGATCTCATGACCTTGTAGCTACCCGTTTGTTCGGCTGATCCTGTGCTGCGAGGATGGCCGCCGTGCCGAAGAGGAAGCCGGGACCGACGCTGCGGGCGCAGTGGCTGGGTCAGCAGCTGCGCGCCCTGCGCGAGTCCACCGGGATGACGTTGCGGCAGGCGGGTGAGTACCTGCAGCGCGACCCATCGATGGTGAGCCGGTTCGAGACCGCCGAGTACCCGATCCGCCGGGGCGACGTGTTGGCGCTGCTCGATCTCTACGGCGTCTCCGAGGAACGCATCCGCGAGGGGCTGCTCCGACTGTCGGACGACGTGTGGCGAAAAGGCTGGTGGGAAGGCTACGCCAACACCGTCGACCGCCAGTACATCGACATGCCGTGGCTTGAGGCTCGCGCTGAACGGTTACGCACCTACGAAGCGATGCTGGTGCCCGGGCTGCTGCAAACCCGGGAGTATGCCGAGACACTGATTCGCAACGCGGCGGCCGCTGACACTCCCGAGGAGCAGATCGGGAGGATGGTCGAGCTGCGGATGACCCGCCAGCAAGTGCTTGGCGGCGAGGCGCCGGCCAGCTTCGCAGCTGTGGTGGACGAGTCGGTGCTGCGCCGCGTCATCGGAGGTCCGGAGTTGATGCGCAGCCAGCACACCAAGCTGCTTGAGATCGCTGAGCGGCCGAACGTGGAGGTCCGAGTGCTCCCCCTGCGCCGCGGCGCGCATGCCGGCCTGGATGGTGCGTTCTGGCTCTTCGAGATGCCCGATCCCTACCCCGATGTGGCCTATGTGGACAACCTCGCAGGTGCGGTGTACGTCGAGGAGGACGCGGCGGTGGACCGGTTCCGGCAGGCGTACCATCAGCTCAGCGCTATGGCGATCTGGGGGATGGAGTCGGCCGCGGTGATCGCGGCCACGGCGAAGGAGCTGTAATGGGCACGACCAGCGGACCCGCCACGGTGGGCCGCGAGGATTTGGCGAGCGTCGGCTGGCGCATCAGCACGCGGAGCCAGAGCAACGGCGGCAGCTGCGTGGAGGCCGGGCCGC
>JBGSWT010000562.1:0-4146 GCA_041751815.1 Pseudonocardiaceae bacterium | reverse complement strand
GCGTGGCGGACCTGACCGCCCCGGACAGCGCGATCGGCCTGGCGATCGCCGCGGTGGGAACCGTATGGGTGGTCGCAGGCTGGTTGGCAATGCTTCGGCCCCCCACGATGGCCCTGAGCGGTGGCGGTCTCGCGGTGCTGGTCGGCGCGGGTATCACCGGGGTCGACTGGTCCGACGCTGCCCCGCTGCTGGGGCTGGCGGCTGCGACCGCATTCGTCGCAGTCGGGGTAGGGACCGACCGGACGCCGCTGACCGTCGTCGGCCTCATCGGCGCGTTCGTTTACGTGCCCTGGATCGTCGGCCACTTCTTCGCTGACTCTGTCGGCGTGCCGCTGGCGATGCTGCTGTGCGGGGTCGCGTTGCTGGCTATCACCCTTCTGCTGCTGCGCAGGCCGACTCGCAGCCCATCTCCCCGCTGATCACCATCGGCGCCGTAACAAACTTCGGTTTGGTGGCCGCCCGGGGCGGTCGTCCCTCCCGCCCCGGGCGGCCACACCCCCCGCGGGACCCCCACACGAGTCAACGCCTACCGGGTGTCGTCCATCGCGGTGGCGAGACCACCGGCGAAACATACCAGCGGGTGTGTTTGAACCGCCACCCCAGCTAAGTGCAGACCTGCTGGCGCCGGGCGAGTAGCTTCGAAGGGTCATGTCCAGCACCGCTCCCCGAAAACCCGGAGCCACCGACAGCGACACATTCGCAGGCCGGGCTAAGCTCCAACCTCGGGCCCGGGCGACCCGATTGGCGATCCTGACCGCCGCCGCAGAGCACTTTGCTCGCAACGGCTACTACGCCACCTCGCTGGACAGGGTGCTGGCCGACAGCGGCGGCACCAAGGGTGCACTGTATTTCCACTTCGCCTCCAAAGAGGCTCTCGCACGAGCAGTCATTGCCGAAATGGTGCAGCGATGGGGGAACGTCCGGATGCACGTCAGCGACCGAGGGTTGGACCCGCTCTCGACGCTGTTGGCCCTGGTCGATGAGGTGATCGCTCGGCTGATCGACAGCCCGATCGCCCGGGGCGGCACCCGGCTGCTCAACGACCTGCCGATGCGCCCCGGCGACACCAACGGATACCACGCCTTCGGCGAACGCGATGTACTCGCTGTGCTGACCGAGGCGGCGCGGGCCGATCAATTGCGCGAGGGGGTCGAACCTGCACTGGTGGCCCGACAGGTCGTCGCGCTGCTGGCCGGACATCGGCAGATCAGCGACGCCTTGGGCGACCGCCAGGACCTATGGCAGCGCGTCGATGAGGCCTGGAGCCTGCTACTTCCGGCGATCAGCACCGAAGCTTGGCTGGCCGAGTGGCGTGCCTCGCCGTGGGCGTCACGGGCACGGCCGAAGCTCACCGGAGATGAGGGCGAACTCGACGATCGTTCCGGGTAAATCCCTTCCGGGTGAATCCGATCGGCTACGGGGGCGGCGGTAACACCCGGAAAGTGTCCACCACCCGGTTGACCTGAGGAAGCACTGTCTTCGGATCTGAGCCAGCCGCGGTGAACACGGTGATGCCGTAGTTGGTGGGGTCATTCTTCACGGTGATCGCCAGAAAGCGAACGCGGACGTCCTTGGCGTTGGTGCCGTTTCCGCCGTAGATCAAGGCCGGCAGCGGACCGACGCTCTTGGCTTCCGGCGGAAGCACCTTGACGTCGCGATACTTGCCGGCGACCTGCTGGAAGAACAGAGTGCTCGCCACTGGCAACGATCCGGGGCGGCTGAGACCCAGGGTGATCACGGTGGATTTGTCCGGGCTGGTCACTGTGGTGGTGCGACCCTCCTGCGTCGTCTCCCAACCCTCGGGTGCCTCGAAGCGGTACCCACCAGCGCTGTTGGCCACCTCACGAGTCTCGACCGTACTGCCATCTTTCAACATCAAGGCAGCCACCCCGAACCCGCCGGCAAGCAGCAACGCCACCACACCAATGAGAGAGACGATCGGCCGACTTCGCAGCCGGGAGATCAAGGTATTCATCAGGGCGCCGATCGTAGAGGGAGTCCTGGCGGACATGACAGCGGGGGCCGGCGAACTGCTCGCCGACCCCCGCTGAGTGTGACTTACAGAGTGTGCTTGCCAGCCCGACGGCGGGTACCCGCCACGGTCAAGGCGCCCATACCGGTGAGCAGGAAACCACCGGCCAGCAGGGGCACGATGTCGGCACCGGTGTCGGCAAGACCACCGCCGTCACCCTTGTCGCCACCGTCGTCGCCGTGGCCTTCACCCTTGTCGCCCGCCTCGGAATCGTCGTCGGGCGAGTCACAGTCCGGGTCATCCTTGAAGTCAGTCTTACCGTCGTGATCGTTGTCGATCCCGTCCCGGCACTCTGGCTTGTCGCGGTCCTTGTCGCGGTCCTTGGTTTCGTGTGCGAGGGTCTCAGCTTGACCCAGCACCACCAGCAAGGTCCGGTTCAGCACGTCGAGGCGCAGTGCCTCCTGCACGCTGCCAGCGCCCTGCGGGTTCTTGAAGATGACCGACTTGCCCTGGTTGAGGAACAGGCACAGCAGGGCCGAGTCACCGCAGTCGTCGAGGAGAGTGAGAGCCTCTGGCTCGTCGAGCAGGTAGGAGGACTCGCCGTCGCTGTCGATGCCGAGCAGATACGAGTTACGGTGAGTGTCCGGCTCCTTGGACTCCGAATCGGACTCGGAGTGCACGGCCTGCAGGCCCAGGCCGTCACAGGACTCGGTCAAGCTCTCGCGCTTGCCGAGGCAGAGGTTGAGCAGCTCGTTGGCGGACTCCGCCCTGGTGTGGCCGTGCTTCTTGTCCCGCTCTGCAATACCGAGACCCTCGGCGACGCCCAGAGACAGCGCGCCATCGCACTCGTAGGTGGCGGTCACGTCAGCGCCGTCGTCGTCACCGTTGTCGCCATCGTCGCCGCCGCCCAGACACAGCGCCAAGACGCCACCACGGGCAGCCGCCAGGGACGAGTCATCGTCTTCTTCGGCGACAACGTCGTGGTACAGCAGGCTCAGGCAGATCACGCCACCGGTGCCGTCGCAGAGCCCGGCGGTCAGATTGTCGCCGTCCCTGTCGTCGCCATCCCTGGAGGAGGCGCTGGAGCCGATGACCTCGTCGCCGCCCAGACCGAGCACGGTGGAATCGGCGTGCGCTTCGTCGTCATCCTCAATGGTGGCGTCGTACTTGGTGATCTCAAGGAGGTCTTCCCTGAGCAAGTCGACATCGGCGACTGCACCCGATGCGTGATCGGGAGGCTCGGGATCATCGAGGTGATCGCTGTCCTCGGTGTCGTCGCGGTGGACGACATCACCATCATCACCGTCGTGATGGTCGCGGTCGTCGCGATCCCCGGTCAGGCTCGGAGCGCCGACATCACCGGGAGTCCCCGGAAGCCCGAGCTCGGGCACACCGGAAACCGGGGGCAGGGTGGGAGCGGGAGCGGCGTTGGGATCGTTGGGCACGCCGGGCACCGCCGGGTCACCGGGTGCGCCGGCGAACTGCTGCACGGTGGGCACTACCTGCGCCGAGGCAGCACCCGGCAGCAGAACCATCGCGGCTGCCGTCCCGGCGGCCATGAGAGCCAGGCGGCGATGCCTCCTGGGCGTGCGTGACGTCATGTTCGGGTGTTCCTCCTCGGTCGAGATCTCTCCGCGAGAGGGCGGTACGGCCACCTCTGCTAGCGGCCGTGGATCCCTCGTACCTGGCGTTCGACGCTTCGACGCCACCGGCGGTTGCTGACCTCCGGGCATCCAGGTACCGGCTCAACGATGCGGGAGTCGAGGCAGATACGACCGGCACCCCGACTATTCCCCGAACGTGATCTTCCGCCCGGCTGGTTCCTCTGTGGGGGGCACGCAAAGTAACCTCAACAGCGTCGACCCTCCGCGGCTTACCTCATATGCGCAGGTCGACTGGCGATGGCTGTAACGCTGTGTGCCTGCGGGCGCCAGAGCAGCCCCGGGTCGGCGGCCCCTGGAGGAGGACGGATACCCGCGCCATGAGCGCCATCCCCGTCATGGTTCACTGCCCAACGACATGTCTCCGGCGCGCTCCCTCAGGTCTGCCCCCAGAGCTGCGCTGGCCGTGGTTACGGGCGGACTGCTGGCTGTCACGACCGGGTCCTGTGGTGGCGGTGGTGGCTTCAATGCGGCTCCCACCCCGGTCCAGCCGCTACCGGCAGGCCCGTCCGC
>JBGSWT010000561.1:0-12381 GCA_041751815.1 Pseudonocardiaceae bacterium | reverse complement strand
GCCAGCACGACAGCAGAGGGCGCGGTGGCGGCTGCCCGCGCGCTGCGCAACCTGCTCGCGCACATGGACCCGCAGATTGCGGCCGCGGCGCTTGCCGATGAGTTTTCCTGGGCTGACGTCTTATCCCAGCGAGACCGAGCTCAGTTCGTGACGGACTTTGTCCGCGCCTTCCAGGCTTCTGCGGAGATGGGGCAGTGGGCACCGCTGGCCCAAACGGTCAGAGAATGGAAGGCCACTGCCGCCGTCCATGCTGATCCTGAGCTGGTAGAGCAACTGTCCAGTCCCTTGAGCGATGATTTCGGCGCGATCCCCGACCCAACCGAAGACTGATCATGACACCGAAACGCAACGACCGGGTAGCTCCACCGGGTCGTCCCGGGGCCTGGGAAGCGCGATTCGCGACGGCTGAAGCCGCTAAGGGCTGGGAAGAACTCTGCAGGACCGCACGGTCGAATACCTGGGAGGCATGGGTGGTGCTCACCGAACGCCCGATCACACCGGAGAATCCATCCCGTCAGCAGAAGCTTCGTGGACAGTTAGGCAGCCGCAATGTCTTCGGTCGGACGCTAGAGCAATGGCAGTACGAGGTGACGTCTGGCGGCCGGATTTGGTATTGCCCTGATCCTGACAGGCGAATCACCTGGGTTGTTGCAGCCGGGACCGCCCATCCAAAAATTACCGAGTAGGTCAGACGAGTTTTTGCATGTCAGCGTCACCAGGCGTAACACCCGTTCCGATTGGGCAGGTCACGCCGGTACCGCCGATGCCGCAGTAGCCGTTCGGGTTCTTGGCGTCGGACAGGTACTGCTGGTGGTAGCGATGTCGATGTCGCATAACTCGTAACCCTGGACGAGGGTCCAGACTGAGCTTGGCCACAGCCGTGACGATTCGCCGTGCGAGTGGCTTGCTGTTCTGCCGCAACAGCGGCTCGGCGCGACCGAAGTCCGGAGTTGGCCATCGTTAGAGGTGGTCGGGATCCGGGTTGGTGGTACTTGAAGAGGAGCCAACTGGGCAGGCACGCCGGTGCCGCCGCTTCCTCGGGCCGGCAGAAGTTCCACTCGCGAGAGCTTTGTGCGGGCTGATCGCGATCTGGATCTTCCGGCGGTTGCTCATCGCTACCGGGGGCGGCCGGGTGAGCCTCAGCGGGACGGCTTGATGCTGACTTGAGAGTCGCTGCTGCGTAGGCGGCGGACCACTAGCCACCCGAGGCCGCCAGCGATCAAGCCTAGCACGACGTAGCTGACCGGCCCGAGCCACTTGTCGAGGACCTTGTAGTTCTCCTGGAGGTACCAACCCAGGCCGATAAACACGGCGTTCCAGATGCCGCTTCCCATTGCAGTGAGCATGACGAACCGCGGGATCGGCATCGCGGCTACGCCGGCCGGCACCGACACGATACTGCGGATGACCGGCACCATACGGCCGAACAGCACGATCTTGCCGCCGTGGTTGCGGAACAGACGCTCGCCGCGGTCGAGATCTCCTTGGCTAGCCAGGATGAACCGTCTGTGCCCCGCGAGCCGGCGCAAGCGGTCACGACCGAGCCATCGACCCAGACCGTAGAGAACAAGTGCACCGGTGACAGACCCCGCCGTCGCGGCGAGCCACACCAGCCAGACGTTGAACGCGCCGGCCTTCGCCCGGAACCCGGCGAGCGGCAAGATCACCTCGGACGGGATCGGCGGAATCAAGTTCTCCAGCAGGATCAAGAGGCCGACACCGACCGCTCCGAGTCGGTCGACGATGGAGAACACCCAGGCGGCCACGCATCGTGAGTACCCGAATCGTCCGATGATCCACCGCGGAGGCACGCTGGACCACGCAGGTCACCGTCTCCGCCGCCTCTAGGTGGCCAGACAGTTTCCTGCTCGCCCTCCCACGCCGTCGTGACCGCGGGGTCCTTGTCGGAGTCGACGTCGCCGCCGGGCAGCTTCACCTGCGCGACGCTCAATCGCCGCCGCTAGTCCAGCTGGAGTCGTTCGATGCGGTGAGGGACACCTCATGTCGCTCGTCGGCGATCTCGTCAGCACCCACGTCCGGCAACCGACCGGCAAGCGCTCCGTACATGTTCCCCCGATGACCTACCCGGCCGACGCTAGCGCTCCGGTGGCTGGCCATCGTTAGAGACGCTCGGGACCTGGGTTGGTGGCACTTGAAGACACCCCAACGGGGCAGGAAACGCCGGTACCGCCGATGCCGCAGTAGCCGTTCGGGTTCTTGGCGTCGGATAGGTACTGCTGGTGGTAGCAGTGTCGCTGTCGCAATAAGACCGCTGCGGCGTGACTCAAGGCGGCACCGTTGTTTGAGCAGCCACCGAGTCGTTAGAGCCGACTGGCCAACCCACGGCCAAGACGTCGGTGCGGGCCAAGGGGTCGTCTGAAGCGCGGTTCGGCTACTGCTCGTCGATGCGGCGCCGATCGGGGGTCGTCGGAGCTGAGCCGTCAGCGGTTAGATCGTCCGGCAGAATTGCCAATAACCGGGGCAGGTCGTCGGTCACTGTGCTCCAGAGCACGTCCAGGTTGATGTCGAAGTAGTGGTGGATTAGCCGGTCTCGCATCCGCGAAGCCGCCGACCACGGCACCTCCGGGCGGGATTTGCGCAAGTCGTCGCTGATGTGCTTCGCCGCTTCGCCAACGATCTCAACGAGCTTCGTGAGTGCGAGGCGCAACAGTTCGTCATCATCGAGATCAGCCCGGCTCCGACCCGCCGCGTAGGACACTGCCTTGCTCGCCGCTTCCACGAGATGGCGAACCCGGACCTCGTCGTTAAGCGGCATAGAGCACACGCGCTTGTGCCCGGACATCGTCCCGGAAGTACCTACTGAGGTCCTCGTAGGTCCGCAGCTCGACCTCCCGCCCGAGGACCGCACCGAGCTCCAACTCCATCTTCGCCATGGTCAGCAGGCCGGGTGTCCGGCCCTCCTCGAACTCCACAAGCAGGTCGATGTCACTGGCAGGAGTCTCCTCCCCACGTAGCACCGAGCCGAACAACGCCAGACGCCGGATCCCATGGCGCGTCGCGAAGTCGCGCAGGAAAGCGTCTGCTGCGTCGAGGTCCGCCAGTGTCATGAGGTCCATCATGCCCTGCATCGTCCGGAAGATCGATAACCACCGGATCTTCATCCCCGCGGTGAAGCCACCAACGTGGCCCGGAGATACCGTTCGCGGCTCCCTCGGCAGAGGTGGTGGCCTCCTACCACTGCAACGGCACTTGCCAGTCACGACCGTTCGCATGCAGCGACCGGGACAACTTTGTGGGCGCGTCGCGAACTCGACCCCAGCGACACTTCCAGCGGACGGGATGTCGGCGGCGGCGAGTTCACGACGCGCAGTGATCATGGATCGCTGGCCGACAGGCGACAGCGCAAAACTGAACGTGTGCCGTTGCAGGATTACTGTAAGCAGTCTGAGGTTCGGCTACTCATGCCTTGCCAAGCGACGACAATGAGTTCCCCATCAGACATCACTAGGCGTGACGCCCGTTCCGATTGGGCAGGTCACGCCGGTACCGCCGATGCCGCAGTAGCCATTGGGATTCCTGGCGTGGTCGTCTGGTTCAACTTGCGTCGAATCCTGAAAAAGTTCAGGATGATGGCGTGACGGTTGAGGTGCAGTGGAGCGAGCTCCAGCGCGACCCGAAGGGTGTGGCGGCCTTGGCCGACCGCGGGGATGTTCGTGTGCGGCGACGCGATGGTGCTGCACTGCTGCTGACGCGCGAAGATCAGGCCAGCTTGACGGCGGAGGGCGCGGTGGCGGCTGCCCGCGCGCTGCGCAACCTGCTCGCGCACATGGACCCGCAGATTGTGGCCGCAGTGCTTGCCGATGAGTTTGCCTGGGCTGACGTCTTACCCCAGCGAGACCGAGCTCAGTTCGTGACGGACTTTGTCCGCGCCTTCCAGGCTTCTGCGGAGATGGGGCAGTGGACACCGCTAGCCCAAACGGTCAGAGAATGGAAGGCCACTGCCGCGGTCCATGCCGATCCTGAGCTGGTCGAGCAACTGTCCAGTCCTTTGAACGATGACTTCGGCGCCGTGCACGACCCAACCGAAGACTGATCATGGCGCAGAAACGTAACGATCGGGTAGCTCCGCCGGGTCGTCCAGGAGCCTGGGAAGCGCGGTTCGCGATGTCTGAAGCTGCTAAGGGGTGGGAAGAACTCTGCCGGACTGCACAGTCGAATACCTGGGAGGCCTGGGCAGTGCTCACCGAACGCCCGATCACACCGGAGAATCCATCCCGTCAGCAGAAGCTTCGTGGGCAGTCGGGTTGATGGTCGGCAGGGTGAGCACAGCGTCATGACGCTCGGGGACGCGCCACACTCACCCTGCCGACCGTTCGGCCGGTTACTACGGTTTCGGGATCACGTAGCAACCGACCGGGTCTGATCCCGCGCGGACAGGAACTCCGTCGTCTATCCGGTTCGACGGCACCGTGGTTCTCGCTGGTGCGATAGTCAAGAACGCGTGCGCCCATTTCCACGTGCCACAGGGCGCGAAGACCGCGCGCCACCATCGGGAACAGGTCGGGCACTTTCCGCTGGTCGTCGCCTCATGTTTGGCGAGTAGGGTGACCCAGTACCGCACATAGCGGGGTAGCTCGGTGCGCGCAATGATTGCAACCATCCGGTCATCCGGGCTGTCGAGCGCGAAGGTATATCGATTAAGTCGTGCATATACCGCCTCCCGATAATGTCCATAGCTACTGCGATCATTCTTAACCATCGGTGCCCACCGAGTTGAGGTCTGCAGTGTTCCTTTGCTTGAAAGAGGCCAGATTGGCGAGACCGGTAGTGATCGCTGCGTGCAGGTTCTCGGCGCCGGACGGGGTAACACCCAACAGCACGGGACACGGTGTGCCGTCTATCTCGATGCACACGCACCGGGTGTCGTCGTCGATCCATACTCGTAGCTCGGTGTTCCCCCGTACCACGGCGGCAGTAAGTCGCATTGACAACCGATTGGGTCCCTGCTTGATCACGTCGCCTCCATCGCGTCTGGGCGATCATGATTCCAAAGAAGACCCGACTGACAAACGACAAAACTGACTGAAACATCCAGATCATGCATAACCGCACGTCGGCACCCACGCGGCAGCTAAGATGCGGCCGACAGACATGGAGGATGAGTAATGGCGAGCTCAGTGGGACAAGAGCGGAGCTGCCAGGGGTGCGGGACACGGCTGGCACGTGACAACCGCTCGCGGCTGTGCAGCCCGTGTTCCCGCCACGAGATTGCGGCGTCCAGCGCCCCGATTAAGCAGGACGGCTTCTGGCGGCGAGCGGTGCTACGAGACGCGCTGGAGTCGCGGCACTTCGGCCAAGTGCTCAACGCCTACCGCTGCGAGCATCGGCCGATCCTCACCCAGGCGAAGGTCGGCCGCTGGCTTGGACTGACGCAGGGCCAGGTCAGCCGTTTGGAGCGCACAGCGCAGCCAACTCACGACCTGCACAAGCTCGAACAGTGGGCTCGTGCCCTGCACATACCTCAGCGCTATCTCTGGTTCCAGTTATCCCAAGAACCAGCCCACGCATACCTACGGCCGCGGGATGCCCCTAGCCTCGACGACGAGTCCGAGACAGGAGGCGAAGGCGTGCAACGACGCCAATTGCTACGAGCTGCGGCAGCAGGTGCAGCATCCATCGGCAGCTCGGCATTCGGCTGGTTCAGCACGCAGCCCGCTCCGCGATCAGGCATGCGAGCGGCGGGTATGGCGGACGTGCAGATCGTCCGGGAGATGACGCAGACCTTCCGTCGGCTAGACAACCGATTCGGCGGCGGGCACGCTCGCTCAACCGTCACCAACTACCTGGGTTCCGACGTGCTCCCTCTGTTGCGCGAGGGTCGGTATCGCGACAGCGTGCGCCGGGAGCTGTCCGCAGCAGTCGCAGAACTCAATCAGTTGGCGGGTTGGATGGCCTACGACGTGGGCGACGCCGATTCCGGACGTCGGCATCTCAGAAATGCGATGCGCCTTTGTCAAGACGTCGGTGACGACGCACTAGCGGGTGAGATGCTGGCGGGAATGAGCCATCAGGCTGCGTTTCAGCGCTCCGCCGCACTTGCTATAGATCTGGCACGAGCCGCCAAGGACAACGCTAAGCGAGCGGGAGTGCCAGCGCTGGTCTCTGAGTCGGCAGTCATGGAAGCGCATGGACTCGCCCTGGCGAACGACGCGCACGGCTGCTTGGCGGCTCTTCATGAGTCCGAAGAGGCCTTCGCGGCTGCGGAGGATCGGGACCGGCCGCAGTGGCTTGCTTACTTCGATGGTGCCTACTTGGCGGCGAAGTTCGGGCACTGCTTTCGTGACCTGGGGCGTCCGGCCGAAGCCGAACGGTTCGCACGGCGCTCGCTGGACATGATCGACGGTTACGACCGGGGCCGGCTGTTCAACTTGGCGCTGCTGGCCTCAGCATTGGCTGACCAGCGCAAGGTCGAAGAAGCCTGCGAGACCGGCTTGGCCGCGCTGCGTCTTGCCTCGGACGTGCGGTCAGTCCGCACGGTCACTTACCTCATCGACCTATCACACCGGCTCGCACCGTTCCGGGCTGAACCGGCGGTGCGGATGCTCGACGAGCAGATCGGCCTGCTGGTTCACTGAGATTGGGGAGCATGAAACGCGAGGATGTGCAGGAGCCCGATCTGGGTACCGGCGCCGATGATCTCGCCGCGGGCAATCCGGTCGCGGACTGAGTCGAGAGTGATCCACTCGACACGGGCGGCCTCGTTGATATCGGCGGGCGCCCCGGTGTCTTCGGCGCCCTCGCCCAGAAAGAGCAGGTTTTCGAAGTCAGCGCTGCCGACAAGCGGTTGAAACCGGGTCAACAGCGTCATGCTGCGGGGGCGCCAGCCGGTCTCCTCCTCGACCTCCCGCGCCGCAGTGACCGCAGGATCCTCGTCGGAATCGACGTATCCACCGGGCAGCTCCCAGGTCCAGCAGTTCGGTATGAACCGGTGCCGCCAGATCATCAACACCCGCTCTCGCGCATCGTCGAGGAGCACGGTTATCGCTGCCTTCGGCATCCGCAATACGTACTGCTCGAAGTGCACCCCGTCGGGCAACTCCACCTGCGCGATGCTCAACCGCAACCGCCGGGTGTCGTCGACAAGCCGCTCACTGTGGATCGTCCAACGGGTCGGCTCCAGGTCGACCGGGGGCCGGGGGTTGGCCATCGTTAGAGGCGTTCGGGATCCGAGTTGGCGGTACTTGAAGACACTCCAACGGGGCAGGAAACGCCGGTACCGCCGATGCCGCAGTAGCCGTTCGGGTTCTTGGCGTCGGATAGGTACTGCTGGTGGTAGTCCTCGGCGTAGTAGAAGTCCCTCAGCGGCGCGATCTCGGTGGTGATCTGACCGCGCCCGGCGGCGGTGAGCGCCTGCTGGTAGGTCGATTGGCTCGTCTCGGCGGCCTGTTCGGTGTCGGTGGTGTACACCGCAGATCGGTACTGGGTGCCTCGGTCATTGCCCTGCCGCATCCCCTGCGTCGGGTCGTGGCCCTCCCAGAACACCCGCAACAGCTCGCCGTAGGAAATCTGCACCGGGTCGAACACCACCAGCACTGCCTCGGTGTGCCCGGTCCGCCCGGAGCACACCTCTTCATAGCTCGGGTTCGGGGTGTAGCCACCGGCGTAGCCAACCGCGGTGGAATACACGCCTGGGATGCGCCAGAAGATCCGCTCGGCGCCCCAGAAGCAGCCCATCCCGAACACCGCGGTGCGCAGGCCGTCGGGGAATGGGGCCACCATACGATGACCGTTCACGGCGTGCCGCTCGGCAACCGGCAACGGGGTGGATCGCCCAGGCAGCGCCTCATCGGCGGTGACCGTGCGGGACTTGTCGCGTCCGAACAGTGCCATGCCGCCAGGCTACGCCGAGGCCACCGGCACGGACGGTTCTCGCTCGCGTGGCGAGGGCCGCGCGGGCTGCGAGAGCCGCCGGAGTCGGCTGGCGGCATCCGGGCGAGGTGTGCGATGCCGCAGGTAACGGCGCAACGACAAGGTGGGCTGTTCGATGTAGCGCCATGACAACCAACCGCACAGGTAGGACAGCGGCAATGCGGTGGCTATCAGTGGCAATAGCGTATCGACGCCGGCCATGATCAGCATTTGCTGGACCGGGAACGCCCACACATACAAGCCATAGCTGCCGAAGACCCACGAGTCGTAGCCCTCGAGGCGAGCCGGCCAGTGAAACGCGAGCACGATCGCCCCGTACCCGGCCATGAACGGGAGGGTGAGCGCGCCGGCCTTGGTGGTGTGGACCGCAATCTGCAGCCCCACCAGGGACCACGCCGCCAAAGGCGAGAGTGGAATCCGGCCCCGGTAGGCGTGCAGCACCATGCCGATACTGAACGCAACGAGGAAAGCAACCATCGACCCGATCGGTACCTGCAGGAACGAGCCGGCATCTCCGGGGTAGCCGACGCTGGCCTCGAATCGGCGGTCCAGTGCGACCAGGCTCAGCAGCAAGACGATCGTCAACCACGGTGCCCTACGGAACAACCCGAGAGCCCCGAACGCGAGGACCAGCAGGTAGCCGGTGAACTCCATCGGCAGCGTCCAGATCGAACCATTCACCGACCACGGCCAGGGATTGTCGACGAACACACCGGGCAACTGGTGCTGCAAGGTGTACAGACCGGCGTTGTTGACGATGTATCCCCACGTTTGCTTGGCTGAGAAGTAGTCACCTGAAGCGAGAGTGGAGACCAGCGGTCCGATCACCAGGGCCATGACCAGCACCACGAACAACAGCGGAGGCCACAATCTCAGCACCCGTTTAGCGCTGAAACGCCACCAGGACGGATCCTGCTTCCAACTGTCGCTGATCTGGTAGCCGCTCATCGCGAAGAACCCCAGCAACGCGATGTAGCCAGGGGACAGTACCCACGACGTGGGAAAGACGGTCAGGCGCGACGGATCGGTCAGCGGCATCGAGTGATCGACCACGACGGTCAGCGCGCCGATCATCCGTAACCATGCGAAGCCGGTGTTCGGGTGCGCCTTCATCGGCGTTGCCACGCGTGGTGGTCGATCACCGCGCGCGTGCCTGGAACCGCTCATCCCGTCGCCCATCAGGGCGGGAGGGTAACAGGGCTGCTGACAGCGGGAGGTCGGCCGCGAACTCAGCGTGGCCGCTGTGCACAATGTGCCCCGACCCGATGTCCTCTAGGGAGTGGTGCAGTGACCCGGCCGAACGAGTTTCAGCAGCTCGACGAGGAGCTCGCCGCGGGGCGGCTGTCTTCCGAGGAACACCGTCGGCGCCGCGATGCGCTGGTGCGTGATGCGGCAGGCGCTGCGACCAGCGGGCATCAGGCCAGCAACGCGTCCCAGGTCGCCAGCCCGTTCCCGCCGGCGTTTCATTGGGAGACCTCGCCGCCGGAGGCAACGACGCAGGTGATGCAGGTGATGCAGGCGGTGGGGCAGGACACCGCCGGTTCGTTTAATCAGGGCAGTCCCTCCTACCAGGAGGAACAGGGCCAAGTCCGGGGCCTGTTCGAGCCCGTCGGCGGCTCCGCTGCCCACGACCCCGACAACTCCGCGCCACCGTGGGTGAACTCGGATCTTCCGTCGATCGCCGAGCAGCCCATCGCCGAACAACAGAGCGCATGGATGCGGCAGGGTCCCGAGGTGTTCGAGACTTCCGCGCTGCAGTCCCGGTCCAAGCAGATCATCGGGATCGCGGTGCTGGCGGTGCTGATCGCGGGGCTGGTGGGCGCAGGCGTGGCCTACTTCCTGAGCGCGGGTCCCGAGCAGAACCAGGCCAGCAGCCAGGAATCCGTGCTGCCCGAGCAACCCACAGCCGCCCGTCAGCTGCCGGCCCCACCGGCACCGAGCCCGGCACCGGTGGACACCCCACAGGCGTTGATCGAGCCCCCCGGCGAGGCTCGCGGTGGTGGCGGACTTCTCGACCTGCCCCGGCTGGAGCGTTCCGACCTGCTGCCTGGCCCCATCCTGAGCGCCCTGCGTGCTGGCGAGATGACCGATGGCGTGCTCAAGACCACCACGGACGGCGGCAACACCATCGGGATGTTTGCTTTCGCCCTGGCTGACGAGCAGGCCGCGACTGACGTGGTGAACACGATCGCCACCGTGCAGCGTGATGGTGGTCTCAAGGTCGACGACTCCCGCGCCCAGCAAGGCGTGGCGGTGCTGGGTAGTGCCCCGGGCAGCCGAACCATCGTGTACCGGGGCGTCTACGTGCTCTACAACCGAGCGATCTTCTTCGAGGTGTTCGGGTCGGACTATGACGCAGTGCTCGCCACCTTCGACTCCGTGCTGAGCCAGCAGCTGACCTACGCGCCGCCGACGGTCCGGGGACGCTAGCGGGGGACGCTCACGACCTACCTGCCGGATGCCAGCTTGGCGGCGGTATCCAGCACATCCTGCAGTGCGGCGCGGGCGACGTCCGCCCCGAAGCGTTCCGCCACCGCGCCGGCCGCCGCGTCGGAAATCGTGCGCCACAGCGCGTCGTCATCGAGCAGCGTCACCACGTGATCGGCGAATCGGGTGGCGTCTGCGGCCACCAGCACGTGCTGGCCGTCCACTAGTTGCATGCCCTCGACAGCGACCGGCGTGCACACCGTGGGCAGACCGGCGGCCATGCTTTCGCCCACCTTGCCCTTCACCCCGGCCCCGAACCGCAGCGGCGCCACTGACAGCCGGCACCGCTGGTGCAGCGGCATCAGATCAGGCACCCAGCCGTGCACCTCGACGGTGTCTGAGGCCAGCTCCAGCACGTCGGGGGACGGATTGCTGCCCACCACGTGCAGCACCGTCGCCGGGTGTCGGCGGTGCACCAGCGGCAGGACATCATGGACCATCCACTGCACCGCGTCCCTGTTGGGCAAGTGGTCGAAGCTGCCGACGAACAGCAGCCCGGCGCGTCCCTGCGGCCCCGGCACCTCGCCGACCGGGTGATGCACATTGGACAGCACCCGAACGTCGGCCTCCGGGACCAGATCGTGCAGCAGGCGCTGCTCGTGCTCGGAGACCACCAGCGTGAGGTCGGTGGCCCGCACCAACCCGAGCTCCAGCTCCCGCGACGCAGCCGCCTTACCGGCAAGCCGTATCGCGTCCTGCTCATCATCGGCCGACGCGGCCAGCTCAGCCTGCCGCTGCAGACGCAGGAAGTGCAGGTCCACGGTGTCGTAGCCGACCAGGCAGCCCGGGGCGAGCATCCGCAGCTCCTCCAGCAGCTTCCAGGCCACCTGTGGGCGGGACAGCACGGCCAAGGTGAGCGCCGCGCCCGCCTCGCGCAGGAAGGTGGCCTGCCCAGCTGCGTCGGGAATCACCGTGATCCCGTGGCGCTGCAGTTCGCGGGTGTAGGGCTGCAGCAGGGCGCCATTGGACGGGAAGAACACCACCCGCTGGCCCAGCTGCACCAGCTGCAGCAACAGCTGGTGCATCCGCATCGACCCGGAATCGCGGTCGGGGGTGGGAACCTGGTGATCGGCGACGAGCACCAGGCCGCCCCGATGGCCGGTCGCGTCGCGGTGCCGCGCCAGCCAGAGGTTGAGCTCGCTGGCGGCCGGAAGGTGGTCGGTCAGCGCGTTCGTCCACTTCTCCACGAACAGCGCGCGGTTGATCTCCTGGTAGCGCTTGACGCCGGTGGCCGAGTCGGTGCCATGGGAGACGCCCTCGTGGTGCATCACCACCGCGGTCGGCTCGACGACCGTGCGGTGCCCCGTTGCCCGGATCGCAAAGGCCAGGTCGGTGTCTTCGTAGTAGGCGGGCGCGTAGCGCTGGTCGAATCCGCCGAGGGAGTCGAACAGGTCCCGGCGCACCAAGATCGCTGCTCCGGAGCAGTAGTCGACGTCGCGCCGTACCTGGAACTCAGGGGCACCGGCGTCGCGGTCGCGCCCGTAGTTCCAGCCGGAACCGTCGGCCCAGATGATGCCGCCACTTTCCTGTAGCCGCCCGTCCGGGTACACCAGCGCCGCGCCGACCAGACCGATCCGGTCGTCCGAGTCGGCGGCGTTGACCAGCGCGTCCAGGGCTCCAGGCCGCACCTCGGTGTCGTTGTTGAGAAACAGCAGGTAGGCACCGCGGGCGTGGCGGGCGCCGAGATTGCAGGCCCCCACGAACCCGACGTTGCGTGGCGTACGTACCAGCCGCAGGCCCGGGCTGGCCGCGACCAGCTCGGCGGTGCGATCCGGTGAGGCATCGTCGACGACCAGGACCTCGAACGGGAACGCCGGGCGGTTCTGTTCGATGCTGGCCAGGCACGCCCGGGTGTAGTCCCATTTGCCGTGCACCGGAATGACAATGCTGAGCAGCGGTGACGTGCTGGTGTGCAGCTCCACTGGGCCGGGGACCTGCGGTGCGGATGCCGGCTGCAGCCCGCGTCCCAGGGCGCGCTCGTAGAGGTCGCGGCGCAGCGTGCCG
>JBGSWT010000560.1:0-4608 GCA_041751815.1 Pseudonocardiaceae bacterium | reverse complement strand
CGGTGACCGCGAGCAGCGCAACCCCGGCGTGGTGGGCTTCCAGCACCGCTGGGTGCAGGTTCGCCGCCGCAGTGCCCGAAGTGCACACCACCGGTACCGGCAGTCGAGAGCGCAGCGACATGCCCAGCGCCAGGAACGCCGCGGACCGCTCGTCGATCCGGACATGCAGGGTCAACCGTCCGGCCTGCTCGGCCGCGTGCAGAGCGAAGGAAAGCGGCGCATTACGCGACCCCGGGCAGAGCACCGCATGCCGCACGCCACACCGGACCAGCTCGTCGACCAGCACCGTGGCCAATGCAGTGGACGGGTTCACGAGTGGTCAGCATGCCCCTGCTCGTGGGTTCACTGCTCGGGGGCTCACTGCTCGTATGCTCGGCGCCGTGAGCGTCTCCGAGCTATTTGATCCTGCCGCTTGGCGCCGTGTCGAGGGCTTCGACTTCGACGACATCACCTATCACCGCGCGCTCGAGCACGGCACGGTCCGGATCGCCTTCGACCGGCCCGAGGTACGCAATGCCTTCCGTCCGTCCACGGTGGACGAGCTGTACCAGGCGCTGGATCACGCCCGGATGACCCCTGACGTGGGATGTGTACTGCTGACCGGTAACGGACCCTCGCCTCGTGACGGTGGCTGGGCCTTCTGCTCGGGCGGCGATCAGCGGATCCGAGGCCGCTCCGGGTACCAGTACGCGTCAGGTGAGACGGCGGACACCATCGATCCGGCACGGGCCGGGCGGCTGCACATCCTGGAATGTCAGCGGCTGATTCGCTTCATGCCCAAGGTGGTGATCGCGGTCGTGCCGGGCTGGGCAGCCGGTGGTGGACATTCCCTGCACGTGGTCTGTGACCTGACCCTGGCATCGGCCGAACATGCCCGGTTCAAGCAGACCGACGCCGATGTGGGCTCCTTCGACGGCGGGTTCGGCTCGGCCTATCTCGCTCGGCAGGTCGGGCAGAAGTTCGCCCGGGAGATCTTCTTCCTCGGGCAGGAGTACAGCGCGGCCGACGGGCACCGGATGGGCATGGTCAACGCGGTGGTATCGCACGCATCGCTGGAGACGACTGCACTGCAGTGGGCAGGCACGGTCAACGCCAAGTCCCCCACCGCGCAACGGATGCTCAAATACGCATTCAACCTGATCGACGACGGGCTGGTCGGACAGCAACTGTTCGCCGGTGAGTCGACCCGCCTGGCGTACATGACCGATGAGGCCGTCGAGGGTCGCGATTCCTTCCTGGAGAAACGCCCCCCCGACTGGTCGCCATTCCCCTGGTACTATTAATCGGAATTCTGCAAGCAGCGAAGATCGATTTCACTACGGGCGGCACGTTCATGTGAGACCGACACCGGCAAGATGCGGTTGTGACCAAAAGGTTTAGACCTACGCGTGCACGAGGTCGACGCCGTCGTGAACGCGGGCCGGCGCGCCCTCGGCGAACGCGTCGGTCACCCGCACGACGTAAGCGGGATCCATATGCTGCTGGATCTCCTCGATACCGAGCCAGCGCGCCGAAAGAGCCTCGTCGGTCGCAGTGAGCCGGCCACCGATTGGTGAACAGCGGAACACGAGAGCGACGATTCCTCGGGGCATGTTCTTGTAGACGCCGCTGAGGCGTTCCACCCGTACCTTGATCCCGGTTTCCTCGAAGATCTCACGGCGCACGCCTTGATCGAAGGTCTCGGCAAGTTCAAGGACACCACCGGGAGGCTCCCAGTGTTGGTTATCGCGACGCCGCACCGCCAGGACGCGCCCGTCATCGCGGACGACGACACCGGCGACGCTGACAGAGTGCAGGGGCGTGTCTAGCACGGACGGCCTCCGTGATGGTGACGCTGGGTATTCTGAGGTTATCAGTCGCCCGGATGGCTGGAGGAACAGTGGCGCTCGGTGCGCTGGACCGCGCAGAAGACCGACCGCCCTACCGGCAGATTGCCGATCACTTGCGGGCCGCGATCGAGCGGGGAGAGCTGCAACCCGGCGATAGGCTGCCGTCCGAGGCGGCACTGATGGCGCACTACCACGTGGCTCGGATGACTGCGCGGCAGGCTATTCAGGAGCTTCGCGGCGAGGGCAGGGTCGTCTCCGAGCAGGGCCGTGGCGTATTTGTGCGCCCGCCACTGCCCGTACGTCGGCTCGCATCGGAGCGGTTCGCCCGACAACACCGTGAAGCGGGTTTAGCTGCATTCAGCGCGGACGCCGTGAAGGCCGGCTTCACACCCGACGTTGACCAGATCGAGGTGTCCCGGGAGCTGCCTCCGCCGGACATCCGCAAGCGACTGCACCTGCCCGACAACGGTCCCGTGGTGGTCCGATCCCGGCGATACTTAGCCGACGGTCGACCTGTTGAGACCGCGGTGTCCTACATTCCCGCAGACATCGCCGACGGCACGCGCATCGCTGAAGTGGACACCGGCCCAGGCGGGATCTATGCCCGACTGGAAGAGATCGGCCACGTGCTGGACCGATTCACCGAGGAAGTATCAGCCAGGATGCCAACAGCAGCTGAGCGACGGCGCCTTGGCCTCCCCTCAGGGACACCGGTGATCATCCTCGTTCGTACCGCCTTCGACGTAACCCGTCGCCCGGTCGAGGTCTGCGACACCGTGAAATCAGCCCCGGCCTACCTGTTGGAGTACGACTTCCCAGCCCGGTGACCGAGTAGCGACACCATGGATGCGCTCGCACTCCTCTAGACGACTAGCTGTCGACGCTCTATTCTCTTACCTTGAGGACGGGACTGGATGGGGGAACGAATGGCACCGAAGTACGAGATCGGCTGGGCCACCTTCGCGGGCGCCATGTTGCGGTCGATCGAAACGAAGCCCGCGCAGTGACCACCAACAACCAGCCGACCGGCAACAACCGGACAGTTGCTGCGACGTGCAGAACCCATCGCGGCTGCAAGGGGTTCTGCAACCTCCGCTTGACAAAGGGCAACGGCGAAATCGTGCTCAACCCGCATGTCGCCGGCTGCTGCGTGATCAGCCTCGACGAGATCGAGGCCAGGGTGGTCCGCGACACGCTGACTGAGTGGCTTGGATGACCTGCCTGGTACTGACGAAGCGATCCCCGACCGGTCGCGGTGGAGTGAGCCCCGACGCTTGGCTCCCGGCGGCTGGCCAGTTCTATCGAGAGTCCGCTACGAGGGCTCGGTAGCACCTTGGCGGGCAGGGCTCTGGTGACACCAGCAGCACTCGCTAGCGCAATCGAAGATCTACCAATGCTGGAGAGCCGCCGAGTTCGGCTTGTGCTCACCAGTTGTCGGGGTACTGATCTGGTAGCCCAACTCCCTAAGCACCCGGACCGCTTCATCCGGAGCGTCACGCACGAGGGTGCCGACCTGCCGCCGTCGCCAACGTTCGCGCCCCTCGGCCAGGACAGCAAGTGCCTCCGGGAAGACATCGATCTGAAACTCGAGGATGACGAACTGCAGGAAGTCTTCGAAGCAGGGACGCATTCGGGCTCCACCGACCGGGAAGTGCAGGGCGGACAGAACGCCAGCATGGTCGGGGTTCGTACGGCCGAGCAACCGAGACACCGTGCCCCGCTCAGCGTGGATGTTCCAGTGCGCTGCAGGCGCGGTGTGGGCATCACGCACGAAATCCAGACGGGCGATCGGCTGCCTGTCGGAGAACCCGAGTAGCTCAAAGGTCGACTTGTGCACCGCGAGGTAAGTCTGCGCGGTGTCCGAGGTGCACTGGAAGGTGATCCGTAGGTAACCGACGCGCGCGCCGTTCTTTGTCAGGGCGATCCTGGCGTGGTCAGCGGCGACCCGGACCGAGTAGCGACCATCGATAAAGGAACCTGTACTCGGCGATCCTCCGGTGGCACGTCATCGGGACGCGGGAGGACTGAGTCCAGAAGATCTTGCACTTCCTGCGCGAAGGTCAGCACGGCCTTCTGGACGTCGAACGTCATGCATCGTCTCCCAGTAGGAAGTCGATCTCCTCTAACTCAATCAAGGCGTCTCGCTCCTCCGGTGTCAGTACATGCTCGACGGCTCGCTGGCGGAGCTCGTCCTCGGGGATGTCGAGCCGTGCCAGAGCAGCAGATCGGCGGTCAGCTAGTTGCTTACGTGTGACTTCGTAGAGTTCTGCGGTCATGTCTGCCTCCGTACCCCCCGGTCCTGGTGCAAGACAGTGCAGCAGGTACCCCTGTCATCCTTCGGCCTACTGGCGGACTTCCTTAGCAACGTCACCCGTTCGTCTGATAGTCCGGCTCGGCTCGTCGTACGGGCGGATATTCATCTTCTGCGTCTAGCCAAGGCGCCGCACATCGGTACCGTTGATCAACTGAGCACTATCGGGGAGGCCAGCGGATCGATGCACTCTAGACGTCCCGAGCTCGACAGCAGCGCTGCCGGCAGCCGGCTCGACGACGCTGGTGTTGAGTTCGGGACGTCGACAACGGTCCCCGGTGCAGGTGATGTGGTGCAGGTGAGCATGTGCGGGTGATCCACTGTGACGGGTCGCCGGAGGCAGTCCGGGAGCTGGATGCTGCGCTGCGAGCGATGCTGGCCGGTGGCGAGTCGGTGGCGCCGCTGGGCTGCGAGCAGCCGCCCCCGCCCCGCGACCCTGGTCCCGGGCAGGTTGTGGTGACCACGTCG
>JBGSWT010000559.1:0-3038 GCA_041751815.1 Pseudonocardiaceae bacterium | reverse complement strand
GGGTGACGTGGCCCGGTGCCGAGAAGTGCATGAGCGACTTAGCGACCGCAGACCTAGACGGGCCTTTGCCGTGCGGCTGCTATCGGATCGAGGTCTGGGACTTCGGGCATGACCCGTCGAAGTGCGCTGACCGGCCTCCGTTGCCAACGACCTTGCGAACGGCATACGTCCTGGAGCGATGGCGTCCAGGCTGCGGTTGTGACTGGGACTGGGCAACCGAATGGGCCGACATCTGCCAGGAGGACGCCGGTATGCGGTTGGCCGGGTTGATCGGTGACATCGCGGCGAACGGGATCAGGGAGCCGTTGCTGCTCGGGGATGACGGCCGGGTGTGGGACGGACATCACCGCCTGATGGTGGCCCGACTGCTGGGCATCGAGGAGCTCGCCGTGGAGTACGGCGTAGGTGGGCGAGCTGTAGCTCGAAAATCCGCTCACCGCGGGTAGCTGACCGTTCGCCGGGTTCGTCGCTGTTGGTGGTTTAGTCCAACCCGGAAGCCGTGCACCGTGACCACCCGTGCCAGGTCGCCATCGCAGACGCCCGTCCCCTGTCCTGCCTATCGCCACGGGCGCGCTGGGCGTTACAGCCGTGCTACTGGGCACCGCATCGTCAACACCACCCCTGGTCGCTGCCCCTGCCCCGGCCGCGCTCGTAGCGTTCACCGCGGACGCGTCAGTCGAATGGTGGCGCACCGATGTTCCCCGCCAGCCGGTTGTCAAACCGGAGCCCGTCGCGGCACCTGCACAACCGACGACGGTCACTCAGCTCACCAGCGCACCGCTGAGACGCCAGACGCCAGCGGTCAAACAGGCACCTGCCGTACAGAAAGCTGCCAAGACGGCACCTGTCGCAGCGGTCGGTGACAAAGTGACCTGCTCCGGTTCGTGGCTGTCCGGCGTGAAGCAGGTCGCGAAGGTCGGCGGGTGCACGGTGGCCAACCGGTTCGGGGTGTCGGACATCGGCGGAAGACGGGCGGGTAGTCGGGAACACGGGTCGGGCAAGGCGCTTGATTTCATGGTCGGCGGGGACAGGGCGAAAGGCGATGCGATCGCCGAGTACCTGCTGGCGAACCGGGATGCGCTCGGGGTTCAGCACGTGATCTGGCAGCAACGTATCAACTACGGCTCTAGCTGGAAGGGCATGGAAAACAGGGGCAGTGCGACTGCCAACCACCGCGACCATTTACACCTCCTTTTCAAGTGACTTAATCGACGGCAGTGTATAAGATTATTGGATGACGCAGCAGTCTATTACTTCTGTAGTCGAAACGTGGCTACCAGTAGTCGGATACGAGGGTCTCTATCAGGTGAGCGACCAAGGGCGAGTGTGGTCAGAGCCACGCTGGAGTGCTAAAGGCAAGCAGGGTCGGCGCCTCCTCAGAGGTCGAATCCTGAGACCCTTGTTCCATTCACGGGGGTATCCGAAGTATTGCCTATGCAAAGATGGCGTGCAGCGCCAGCACTCGGCTCACACGTTGGTCCTAACGGCGTTCGTCGGTCCATGCCCACCCGACATGGAGGCTTGCCATGAGCACAACGATGTCACCAACTGCACGTTAGCTAACCTGCGCTGGGATACGCACGGTAACAATCTTCGTGACAGGGTGCGCCACGGCACCGACCCTCACGCGGCGCGCACACATTGCCCGCGCCGCCATGAGTATTCCGAGGGCAACACCATGAATTTTGCCGGCGCTCGTGCCTGTCGTGCTTGCGCCAAGGCCCACAACCGGCTCTGCCGTGGCCGAGTCTGCGATCACACCAGCGCTGAGTTCATCGAGGCGGCCGATTGGTACTACCACAACCCCGGCCGTCGCTGGCCAGCCACTAGAACTCCCCGGGCGGCCTGATCCGGTGCTTCTTCGAAGGCCGTACCCGTGGATACAGGTATTCAGTGCTCACTGGCAGTGGCCGCTCCGTCGGCTGCGCCCGGTGCCGCCCGACCGTCTTGGGCCGGGAGCGTGCCGCGCCCAGCGGCCAGCGCAGGAGCCAGCGGATGTCAAGCAGGGCCACGCCACCTCCCTCCGATCCCGCGACCGGGTCTACATTGTTCCACGTGCCCGGTGGCCTCGCTGAGTTTCTCCGTGCCCGCGTGGACGAGGATGCGCAGCGGGCCGGGCAGATCCACGATGCACACTGCGGGTACATTCTCGGCAGTGATGCCCTCCCTGTGTCAGCTTGGTGCGATTGTGGTGAACCGCCCCGCGCCTCAGCCGAGGTAAAGGCGAAGCGGTTGATCATCGAGGACTTCGAGGCCTACAGCGCAGCCCCCGACCGGTTGACCAACCCCGGGACGTTGCTGTACTGGATGGCGTTACGCCACGTGTTGTATCACCTAGCTGAGGTTTATCGGGATCACCCGGACTATGCGGCTGCTATCGAGGCCATGCGCGCCACGGTTTGACGAGGCGGTATTGTCGGGGACATTCAACCCCCAGCTTGAGGAGCAACTATGGCGACGCAAACTACCGTCGAAACGATCTGTGACATTACCGGAGCACCGGCGGTGGAGACGGTGCCCTTCGCTGTCCGGGGCAAGTCCTACGTGATCGACCTCTCTAGTGAGGCACTCGCTGACTTCGAGGCGGCTTTCGCTGGGTTCATCGAGTCCGCACGGGTCGCGGGCAAGGTCGCCACAGTGGCCAAGGGTGGCGGCAACGGTGCGGCGAAGATCGACCCGGAGCAGAGCCGGGCGATGCGGGACTGGGCTCGCCGCAACGGCTATACGGTGTCTGACCGTGGCCGGCTGTCGGTCGAGGTGGTGGCCGCTTACCACGCGCGCGGGGCGACGGGGTGAACGTAGGCCCCGGCGGTTCTTGGCCGCGTCCGGCGTCAGATAGCAACCGACATCATGTCTGAAAGTATCTGACAATCGAACATCGCTCTAGCCGGCTCGAACTAGCGCAGGGACGGAGGTGCGGGATGGTCAGCATGACGTTGTCCACAATGGTGCAGTTGGAGTTACAAGAGTGCGTCACGTGCGGGGGTTCAGTTCGGTGTGACGATCGGGCTCATTCAGGAGCGTCGCCGTAGCGGCGA
>JBGSWT010000558.1:0-6782 GCA_041751815.1 Pseudonocardiaceae bacterium | reverse complement strand
CTCGGACGATGGCGATGCGCCGGCGCGGGTGGGTTTTGTGGTCGGACGGACGGTAGGTGGTGCGGTGGTGCGGCATCGCGTGCAGCGCAGGCTGCGCCACCTGATGCGGTGTCGGTTGGGTGCCTTGCCCGGTGGGGCGCTGGTGGTCGTGCGAGCCCTGCCGCCGTCGGCCGGCGCGAGCAGCCGGGCACTGGATGATGACCTCGGCGCAGCACTTCGGCGACTGACGGTTTCCTCCACGGTGACCGGCCACGGCAGCCGGCGATGACCCCGAGGACTCGCGGGACTTCAACGACTCAGCGGGCTCGCCCGATCGCGCGCGTGCTGGTGCTCTTGCTGCAGTTCTACCGCCGGTGGATCTCTCCCGTCCTACCGCCTACCTGCCGGTTTTACCCGACGTGTAGCGCGTACGCAGTCGAGGCACTGACCGTTCACGGGGCGCTGCGGGGATCGTGGTTGACCGCGCGGCGACTACTGCGCTGCGCTCCCTGGCACCCTGGAGGGATGGACCCGGTTCCCCCGCCGAGATCACCCCGCTCCCCCGCCGAGAGTGAGTCGTCGTGCTGAACTTCATCTACTACCCGGTGTCGGCCATCCTGTGGTTCTGGCATCAGGCGTTCGGCTATCTGATGGGTCCAAGCAGCGGCCTCGGGTGGACGCTGGCCGTGGTGTTCCTGGTGTTCACCCTGCGTGCGCTGCTGTTCAAGCCGTTCGTCAGCCAGGTCCGGTCGATGCGCAAGATGCAGGAGTTCGCGCCGGAGATCCAGAAGCTCAAGAAGAAGTACGGTGACGACCGCCAGAAGATGGCTGCCGAGATGCAGAAGCTGCAGAGCCAGCACGGGGTGAACCCGCTGGGCGGCTGCCTGCCGGTGCTGGTGCAGATTCCGGTGTTCATCGGCCTGTTCCAAGTGCTGCGGTCGTTCAACCGCGACTTCCTCACCCCCGAACAGAACGCGCAGATCGGCAACTACGTGTTCAGCGCGGCCGATGTGCGGTCGTTCCTTGACGCCGACCTGTTCGGGGTGCCGCTGTCGTCGTACATCACCGAGTCCGCGGAGCTGCTGGCCCGGTATGGGGATCTTTCCCGGTGGCAGATCGCTGCGGTGGCCGTCCCGCTGACCCTCGTCGCGGGCATCCTCACCCATCTCACCGCCAAGCACTCGGTGCAACGGCAGAACCCGGCGCAGGCGGCGAACCCGCAGGCAGAGCTCATGAACAAGCTCATGGTCTACCTGTTCCCGCTCGGCGTGGTAGCCGGTGGCCCGTTCTTCCCGGTGGCGATCCTGATCTACTGGCTGTCCAACAACCTGTGGACGCTTGCCCAGCAGCATTACGTCTACGTCCGGATCGACGCCGAAGAGGCGGAGAAGAAGGAGACGGCGATAGCGCAGCGCCAGTCGCTGGCCCCGCGACCCGGTCAAAAACCGGTCCACCCGAAGAAGGACACCGCTGAGAGCAGCTCCGCTGGTCGGCCGGATGGTGGTACCGGATCTGGATCAGGCCGGGAGCCCGAGTCAGGCTCTGCCGAATCCAGCGGGGCTGAACCGAGCGGCGTTGAACCGAGCGGTGAGGTTGCCTCGAACGGAGCGGGATCGACAGCGTCGAGCCGCGACGGATCAGAAGCGTCATCCAACGGAAAAGGCACCGAGCACACGGACAGTTCCGCAGTGCCTGGCATGATCCAGCAACGGCCCCGAGCGCGGAAGAAGACCAACCGGAAGCGCCGCTGAGGGCACGATCCCCGGAGAGGAGACAGGTGTGGCCGAGACGCTGGCGACCGAGACGTCGGGGACTGAGGCTGCCGGACCGGACACTGCGGTGCCGGACACCGCGGTGCCGGACACCGCGGCGACCGACGGTGTAGTCGAGATCGATGGCCCGGTCGGGACCACGCGGTCGACGCGCAATGGACCGGTGAACGAGGACCAGCTCGTTCAGGAGGGCGACGTCGCCGGTGACTACCTTGAGCGGCTGCTCGATTTGGTGGACTACGACGGCGACATCGATCTCGATGTCGAGGCCGGCCGCGCCATGGTGAGCATTGACGGCGGCGAGGACCTGGAAAGACTGGTGGGGCCTCGTGGCTCGGTGCTTGAGGCCCTCCAGGAGCTGACGCGACTTGCGGTTCAGCAACAGACCGGTGCCCGCAGCCGGTTGATGCTGGACGTCGCGCAATGGCGGTCCACCCGGCGCCATGACCTCAGCAAGCTGGGCCGCTCGACCGCGGAGGGGGTCCGCGACGCGGGTGAGCCGGCTCGGCTACAACCGATGACCCCGTTTGAGCGCAAAATCGTGCACGACGCGGTGGCCGCGGTGGACGGTGTGCGCAGCGAGAGCGAGGGCGAGGAGCCACAACGTCGCGTTGTGGTGCTCCGCTGCACCTGATCGGCGGGGCGGGCCTCGTTTCTGTCGACAGGATGGACGATGTCCGAAAGTCCGACGATCTGGGAGTGCCGGTTGGGCGTGTGCGCCACCGAACAGCAGGCCGAAGAGCTTCAGGAACGGATCATCAGACTGTTGTGCCCGGATCCCGATCACACTCCACCGTGCCCTATTCCGCGGTCGGTGTCCCTGCTCCCGGAATCGGCACTCGACGACCACAAGAACTACGCGGACCTGGTCGATCAGGTTCGCATCGAGACCGGGCACCGTCCCTGACCGTGCTCGGCTGCCGGCCACGAAAGCATCGATGTTCCACGTGAAACGTCCGGTTGAAGCGGACGCGGCTGCTGCTGCGGAAGCGGTGTTCGGTGATCGGTACCCGCTAGCGCAGCGGTATGTTGAGCTGCTCGCCGGACCCGGGGTCCACCGGGGGCTCATCGGCCCGGGAGAAGTGGACCGGCTGTGGGAGCGCCACATGCTCAACTCTGCGGTGCTCGGAGAGCTCCTACCCGAAGGTTGCCGGGTACTGGACATAGGTTCCGGTGCGGGTCTGCCAGGCATACCGCTTGCGCTCGCTCGACCGGATCTCGTGCTGTTTCTGCTGGACACGATGGCTCGACGAGTGACGTGGCTGCACGAGGTAGTCGCCGAGCTCGGCTTAACCATCTCGGTTCATCGCGGTCGTGCCGAGGACCCGGGGGTGCGCGACGAGCTTGGAGGCAAGGACGTTGTGACAGCCCGGGCGGTGGCGCCGTTGGGGCGGTTGGCAAGCTGGGCACTTCCGCTGGTGCAGCCGGGCGGCCGGTTGCTCGCTATCAAGGGTGCAACGGCGGGCGAGGAAGCTGCACGGGACGCCGACGCGGTGCAGGCCGCCGGAGGGGGGCCGGTGGAGATCGTGCAGTGTGGTGCCACCATCGTGCGGCCGCCGACAACGGTCATCGTTGTTCCCAGGCGGGCCCAGCGTGTCACTCGCACAGCGAGGACACGGAGAAGGAAGGATCGGTGAGCGTGAGCCCACCCAGGTGGCAGGACGGCACCGCGCAGGAAGGTGCAGTGCTCGACGTTTCACGTGAAACCAGGCGAGTGCGCGCGGTCACCCGCGCCGCGCGGTCGACCGCGCCCTGCGAAGTCCACCAATCCAGCGCGGTCCACCAACCCAGCGCGCCTAGCGCGGTCTATCAACCTAGCGCGGTCTATCAACACAGCGGAGCCATGCCGATGTCCTATCCCTCGCCGCCTCCCTTGGCGACGCAGCCCAAGGATGTGGGGTGGACTCCGATCTGCGAGGAGGCGGAGCGCGCCACCCGGGTGCAGCACCCCACCGACCAGCTGCCCCGTCCGTTCCGGCGTCGCGTCCTCGCCGTGGCCAATCAGAAGGGCGGGGTTGGCAAGACCACGAGCACGGTCAACCTCGCCGCCGGTCTGGCCCTGCACGGGCTGCGCACGCTCGTGGTCGACCTGGAGCCGCAGGGCAACGCCTCGACCGCACTCGGAGTCGAGCACCGCTCCGGCACCCGCTCGGTGTACGAGGTGCTGATCGGCGAGATCGGGATTGCGGACGCCGTTGCGGTGAGTCCGCAATCGCCGAATCTGCTCTGCATCCCCGCCACCATCGACCTCGCCGGTTCCGAGATCGAACTGGTGAGCATGGTGGCGCGGGAGTCGCGCCTGTCCCGGGCGCTGCAGGGTTGGGCGCTCGAGGAGCTGGACGTCGATTACGTCTTCATCGATTGCCCGCCCTCGCTGGGCCTGCTCACGGTGAACGCACTCGTCGCTGCACCGGAAGTGCTGATTCCGATCCAATGTGAGTACTACGCGTTAGAGGGGCTCGGACAGCTGCTGCGCAACATCGAGTTGGTGCAGGCGCATCTCAACCCCGCACTGCGGGTCTCCACGATCCTGCTGACGATGTACGACGGACGCACAAAGCTGGCGGACCAGGTCACCGCCGAGGTTCGCAACCACTTCGGTGACCAGGTGCTGCGCACGGTGATTCCGCGCAGTGTGAAGGTCTCTGAAGCACCGGGCTTCGGGCAGACCGTGCTGGTCTACGACCCCGGCTCCCGAGGAGCGCTGAGCTACCTGGACGCCGCACGGGAGATCGCTCTGCAATCCGACCGTCCGGGAGACACCTATTCAGGCAGCCAGGAGGTGCGTTTCTGATGCCCGCCGGGAGCACGATCTCGCAAACCTCTGGACCGCAGCGCAAAGGCGGTCTCGGCCGTGGCCTCGCCGCTCTAATTCCCACCGGACCGGTCGCCTCCACGGTGAGCGAACTGGCGCCACACCAGCTTCCGGAGGGCCGCACAGATGATCGTCTGGGCGCCGCGAGCGGCCGTGTTGCGGGGGCGGTCTACCAGGAGCTGCCTATTGGGTCCATCGTGCCCAACCCCAGGCAGCCCCGGCAGTCCTTTGATGAGGAGTCCCTGGCCGAGCTGGAGCATTCGATCCGTGAGTTCGGGCTGATGCAGCCCATCGTCGTCCGGCCGCTACCGGTAGATCCGGCGATCGGGCAGCTGCACACCGTTTCCTATGAGCTGGTCATGGGCGAGCGACGGTGGCGAGCGGCGCAACAAGCCGGGCTGGACCGGATCCCGGCGATCGTGCGAAGCACCGCCGATGACGCCATGCTCCGCGACGCATTGCTCGAGAACATCCACCGGGCCCAGCTCAATCCGCTGGAGGAGGCAGCCGCATACCAGCAGCTGTTGGAGGACTTCGGCGTGACGCACGAGCAGTTGGCGTCCCGGATCGGCCGCAGCCGCCCGGTCATCACCAACACCATCAGACTGCTGAGGCTGCCGGTCGCGGTGCAACGGCGGGTCGCGGTCGGCGTCCTGTCCGCTGGGCACGCCCGCGCGCTGCTCGGTCTGGATGAGCCGTTCGCCCAGGAGAGCCTGGCGGCGCGCATCGTCGCCGAGGGACTGTCGGTCCGGGCCACCGAGGAAGCCGTCACGCTGAGCCGCAGCGAGCCTGCCCCAGTTGCTCCGAAGGCATCGGCACCTCGTCCGATGCAGGCACCCGGGCTGCAGGACCTCGCTGAGAACCTGTCCGACGCCTTCGACACCCGGGTCAAGGTGGAACTGGGCCGTCGCAAGGGCCGGATCGTGGTGGAGTTCGGGTCCGTCGACGACCTCGAGCGCATCGTCGCGTTGATGACGGTGCGCAGATGATGTGGACCGCTGTAATTCCCATCTGCGCCGTCGGCCCGTGATGCAGCCAAGTCTCCAGCTCGGGCGCGAATGACGGCCACACGTTCCACCCGCGATCGGTCAGTGGACTTCGATGTGAGCGGCGTGCCCGGTCGAGCGGGCGAGGCGGGAATCGCGTGTCAGCAGCGGGCATTCCAGCGCTTCGGCCAGGGCGACGTATGCAGCGTCGTAGGCAGAGATGTTGGCGCATAGCTGCAAGGCCCGCCGGCGCAGGCCGTTGATGAACGGCCAGCGCTGCAGGGGCAGGTCATCGAAATCGGTGAGCAGGTCCTCAGCTCTGGCCACGCTGATGTGCCCGCCTAGGGTCAGTGCCCGCAGTGTCGAGACGACCTCGAAATCGAGCAGTGTGGGAGCGTGCAATTCTTCGGCCGCGAGATAGGCGCGCAGCTTCGCTGTCCCCTCCACGGCGGTGAGTGCATCGACCACCGCCGCGCTGTCCACGACGATCAACGGCTGGACCGGCGAACAAGCTGATCCTCGCGTTCTGCCCGGGCCGCAGCGACGAGGTCGAGCGTCGATACGTCGCTACGCTCGGCGCGCCGGGCAGCACGATCGAAGACCTCACCGACCGTCGGCCTTGTCACCTCACGGTTGATGAGTTCCAGCAGGTAGGTGTTGAGTGACTCACCGCGGGCGGCGGCGCGTGCTTTAAGGGCACGCCGTGTCTCCTCGGGCACGTTCCTTATCTGCAGGGGTGAACTCATGCATGCATAATACCTTCAACTCAATGCATTGTGTATGGCAAGCCACAGTGGCCAACACGATTCGCCACGACGAATCGTGTTGGCTGACGGTCGGGCTACCGAGGAAGCCGTCACGCTGAGCCGCAGCGAACCTGCGCCGGTTGGCTCAACGGCGTTGCGCAGCCGCGGCTCAGGCTCCTGCCGAACGCAGGTCTCTACGTCGTGTCCTGCCAACGCGCCCTCGACGACCGTCGCGCCGCAAGCAACGCCAGCCTGCCCGAGTGCTGCACGGGAGGCCTGCTCCATGGCGGCAGGCGAGCGATGTTGTCACCGATCAACGCGGCAACTTCTGCCACTAGTTGCCGCCGGTGGCAACTCCGCAGAAAATCCCTATGTCTCCGCGCTGGGGCTCATGTGCCGCATGTGTGGCGGCGGCCGCCCTCTAGGGCGTGGCCATCGTCGCGGTGGCGGTCGCTCTTGCCGTGTGGTCGTGGTCTCCGGGCAT
>JBGSWT010000557.1:0-4630 GCA_041751815.1 Pseudonocardiaceae bacterium | reverse complement strand
CCGGCCGGCACCGATCACGCCCCCGGCGCCGCAAGCCAGCGTCGTGCCGGCTCCGGCCAGCTCCATCGCGCGGGTGCCCGCCGACTCGACCGCGTCCGGATCGTCACCGCAGACGAACATGCACAGCAGGTCAGGTCGCTGCCCGTGCAGCGGAGCCAGAGCCTGGGTGACAGCGGACTCCGCCGCCGCAGCCAGGTCGGAGCCGACCGCCAGGCCGTCACCGAAGCGGGACGTGAGCACGTCTGCTGGGGAGGACACGAGGCAAGCCACCTTCCGACGACTACGTGAAGCTCCATTGTGCGCCGTGAGTCACCCCCCTGGCAGAATGAGGTGAACGTCGCCGAACTCGTGCCAGCGGTACCCAGCACGTAACGCCTCGGCGTAGGAGGCGCCGAGCAGGTCGGGTCCTGCCAGCGCCCCGAGCATCAGCAGGTGCGACGCCGCCGGCTCGTGCCAGCCGGTGAGTAGCCCGTCCACCATGGTGACTCCGCGCTCTGGCGTGACGACCAAGTCGGTCCAGCCCGAACCGTCGCCGCCAGTTGCTCCGGCGGACTCCAGGGCGCGCACCACTGTGGTGCCCACCGCGATCACTCGGCGGCCTTCACCGCGGGCCACGTGTACCGCCTCGGTGGTCGAGCGTGGCACGGCGAACCACTCTGCATACGGCGGCTCACCGGGTTCCGGCGAAGACACCCCGGTGTGCAGCAGCAATGCCGCGACCTGCACTCCGCGAGCGCGCAGCCGGGACAACAGCCGCTTGGTCAGTGGCCGACCTGCACTGGGCATCTCCGCGCTGCCTGGGGTGTCGGCGTACTCGGTGCGGTACGCCGACAGTGGCCAGGGAGCGCTGGCGTACCGGTAGCGGATCGGGGCGCCGTACTCGTGCAGCCACTCCCCCAGCGCGATGGGGGTGTGCAGCGCGCCGCACCACAACCGGGAGCTGGTCGATGTTGCCGGCGCGGAGCGGTCCAGTTGGAGAATCCCGCCGCCGGCCAGCCGGATCCGCGTGCCGGTCCGGTCCTGCAGCGACGGCTGCGCACCAAGCGGACCAGGCGTGCGGACCTCGACCACCCACCCCGACGTGGTGGCGACCAGCGCCGTCGGGTAGTCCAGCGTCGCCTCAGGATCCAGTGTGGACAGGTGCACCTCGACGTGCTGCCCGTCGGAGGTGACGCCTCCCAGCGCGGCGGGCAGGGTGTCGGAGGTGTTCACCACCAGCAGATCCCCGGCTCGCAACACCGTGGGCAACTCGGCCACGCTGCGGTGTTCGAGCCCGCTCTCGGTCGCCACCAGCATCCGCACCCCGTCCCGTGGCACCCCACGGGACTCCGGTGGCCCGGTGGCCAACAGGTGCTCGGCCAGCTCGAAGGACGGCACGAGCGGGCTCACACCGGCACCCGCTTGAGCTCGGTCACGGTGTAGCGCCCGCTGGGCACCGGCGGCTCATCGACCACCCGGCGCAGCGTGGGCACCACCTCCTCAGGCCACGGGCGATCGCTGATGTCCTCACCCGGGAAAGCCGCTGCCTGCATCGTGGTGCGCATATCACCGGGATCCACCGCGAGTACTCGCACGTCGGACTCCTCGGCGGCGAGCACCCTGACCAGTTGGTCGAGTGCGGCCTTGCTGGCGCCGTAGCCACCCCAGCCCGGGTAGCCCTCGATGGCCGCGTCACTGCTGATCGCCAGCACGGTGCCGCCGGTCGCCCGCAAGGCCGGCAGCGCCAGCTGCATCAGCAACAACGGGGCGACGGTGTTGGTCTCGAAGACTGCGCGAAGCTCCTCGGCCCGGTAGCCGGCCAGCCGGGGTAGTGGGGTCTGCCCGAGTGAGGAGGCGTTGAGCACAAGCAGGTCCAGCCGGCCACCGATCGCGGCGACCAGCTGGTGGCGATGTGCGTCGTCGGTGATGTCGCCGGGTATGGCGGTGGCGTGCGGCCATCCAGCTGCAGCGGCGTGGAGATCGGTGGCGGATCGGGCATCGACGACGACCCGCCAGCCATCGGCGACGAGGCTGGCGGTGAGCGCGCGGCCCAGGCCGCGGGAGGCTCCGGTGATCAGTGCGTTCGGCATGCCTCCACGGTGCGCCGGCAACAGGCGTGCTCCCTCGGGCTGCGGCAGTGACCGGTACCCGACCTTGGTCCTAGGTCTTGCCCATCGACCACACCCGGAAGGTGTCCTGAAAGCCCGTCCGTGTCCGCGCCACCTTTACTACCTGCGTCCTGTTCGCTCCGGCTCCGTCTTGGAGGCCGACGCCCTCACCGTCGACCCCAGGACTGGATCATCGTGAGCGTGGTGCCCCAGCGCCCGGATTCCTGAAGCTCGTTCTCGGCCTCCTGGTTGAGCTGGTGTAACTCTTCGGCGTCCACGAACGACCGCAGCCGCGGTTCCAGACCGGTGCTCATTTGGAGCGGCAGCCGCAAGTAGGGATGTCCTGGCGGGAGCGCCAGGACCTCGGCCCGCACGTTGCCTTCGATGTTGAAGCTGCGAAGTAGCTCAAGGTGCTTGCGCCCAGCTTCGGCGTCGCCCCAGCGTGTGAACGCCTCGATGATGAGTGCGATCAGCTTCTGGCATGCCTTCGCCGGAGGGTTGAAGTGCCAGGATCCCCAATCGGGGTCTTCTAAAACGACGGTGCCACCGGGGCGGAGCAGCCGGACGTAAGTTTCCATCTGCTCGTGGCCACGGCCCAACGGGGTGAGCACGGCCCTCGCGTGCACCAAGTCGAACGAAGAGGGCTCCAGTCTGGTGGCGAAGAGATCGTCGTTTTTGAGCACCACGTTTTCGAGGCCTTCCGCCGCCACAAACTGTGTGGCGGCGGCGAGCATGGCATCGTCGATGTCGGTTCCCACGACCTCGCCATCAGGTCCGGCCCACTCGCTGAGCAGTCGCAACCATCCCATCACGCCGCACCCGATATCGACGGCCCGAACACCGCTACCGTCGCCGATCTCGTCCAGAAGGCGGCGACCGCTGGGCTCCCACACCCGCGACTGCAGCGTGAGCCGCTCCAGCTCGGAGACCCGATCGGCCAGCAAGTACGTCGATGAACTCATGGCAACTCCTCTCGCCCGTCCCATCAGGGATCGACTCCAATGTCCCGGATTCGGTGACCGCGACAAGTGCAGAAGCTGAACCGGACGCCCTATCGGCGTGGAAATGGTTGGTATTCGTCGGCACGCGCAGCTCGGGACCGGCGCGACGGCAGGTTCAGAGGTGAACTAGTGCCGGTTACCCGCGGGTGGCACGCTGTGGGTGTGCGGACCTATGGGCAGTACTGCCCGATCGCTCGGGCGTCGGAGCTCCTGGCCGAGCGCTGGTCCATCATCATCCTTCGCAACATCGTCATCATCGGCTGCCGCACTTTCAACGAGATCGCCGACGGCGCGCCGGGCCTGTCTCGTGGGCTGCTCTCGAAGCGGTTGCGGGAGCTGCAGCGCGCCGGGGTGCTCGAGATCCGTCCCAAGCCCGATGGGCCGGGTTCGACCTTACGAGCCCACCCAGGCGGGTCGAGCGCTGTCGGACGTCATGTTGGCCCTCCAGCACTGGGGATCTCAGTGGGCGGAGCTGACGCCCGAACAGGCGCATCCCGGTGTGGTGCTGTGGGGATGGGTAACCTGCCACCTGGACCGCGACCGCCTCCCTCGGCGCCGGGTAGTGGTCCGCTTCGAATACCCCACGCTTTCGGGACCGGGCAGCCGTGGTTGGTTGCTGATCGAACGCGGCGATGCCGAGATCTGCGAGAAATACCCCGGCGGCGAGGAAGATCTGGTCGTGGTGGTCAACGATCCCGTGGCATTCGCCCGCTGGGATCTCGGAGAGCTCAAGTGGAGTGACGCCTCGCGTTCCGGGGCGATCGAGCTGACGGGCTCGAGGGAGCTGGTGCGGGCGTTTCCCACCTGGAACCGTCGCGTCGAACCGGTCCAGCGCGAGGCCGCGACCGCTCCCGCGACCGTGCCCGCCTGAGCCACCAGGTCCGCGGGCGGGGAGCGCTACCGCCCGGGTGAAGGTTCACACGCACTTCTCCTCCGTACCACCGGCCCTCGGTCCTCAGCCGAGCGCGGCGGTCTTGGCGAGGGTGGCCAGCCGGGCCAGCGAGGTGGTGATGTCCTCGCGTTTGCCGTCGAGCCGGTGGGCCTCGGAGTCAGGCAGCGTGACGTGCACGTCGATCCGGGTGCCGGGCCCGTCCTCGGCGAGCTGCCAGACAAAGTCGATGTCGGTGATCTGGCAGGAGATAGTGACGCGCCCCTCGGCGCGGTCGCCACGCAGCTGCTGCGGCCACGGCACGTCCGGATATTCCTGCTGCCACACTGTGTAGCCGTCCGGACCGTCGTTGCGCACGGTCTGCACGCCGACCCACCACTCGGGGAACCGGGTCGGGTCGAACAGCAGCTTCCAGACCTCCTCGACGGGCGCGTCGGCGCGCCCGCTCAGGGTGAATTCGGACATCCGGCCTCCTTCGGGTCGATCTCCGTGTCGATTCTCGCGTCGATCTCGGCCAGCTCGGCGGTCAGCCGGGCCAGCTCCCGGTCCGGCTCGACCAGGCCGACGACCGGCGCCCGGCCGAGATCGACGACGTTGGCGGTGTACTCCTGCCCGAGCCGGGGCCGGTGCAGGCGTCGCCACCCCGCGGCGGC
>JBGSWT010000556.1:0-2078 GCA_041751815.1 Pseudonocardiaceae bacterium | reverse complement strand
GGCGCCGGCCGGCCCGACGCGCCCGCTTCCCGCGGTCCTCACCAAGGGCGTCGAGTTCCGCAACGTCTCGTTCACGTACCCGGGGACGACTACCACGGTGCTGGCGGGTCTGAACCTGTTCCTGCCCGCGGGGCGGTGCGTGGCCCTCGTCGGACCGAACGGCGCGGGCAAGACCACCCTGGTCAAGCTGCTCGCGCGGTTCTACGAGGCCACCGAAGGGTCGATCCTCATCGACGACGTGCCGATCGAGGAATACGACCTGGACGACCTGCGCCGGCACATCGGGGTGATCTTCCAGGACTTCGTGCAGTACGAGGCTTCCGCTCGCGAGAACGTCGGCTACGGGCGGCACAGCGAGCTGGAGAACGAGGCGAAGATCCTCGCCGCGGCCGAGCAGGCCGGTGCGCTGCCGTTGCTGCAACGACTACCGCATGGACTGGACACCCAGTTAGGGCGCTGGTTCGAAGACGGGCACCAGCTCTCCGGCGGGCAGTGGCAGAAGGTGGCGTTGGCCCGCGCCTTCCTCCGCAACGCTCCGATCGTGGTCCTCGACGAGCCGACCGCGTCGGTGGACGCGGCATCGGAAGCCGAGGTGTTCGGGCGCCTCAGGGAGATCGCGGGACGGGCCACCACGGTGCTGATCGCGCATCGGTTCTCCACCGTGCGGGTGGCGGACCACATCATCGTCATGGACCGTGGCCAGATCCTGGAGCAGGGATCGCACCCGGAGCTCATGGCCGCGGAAGGCATGTACGCCCACCTGTTCCGGCTGCAGGCTGCGGGCTACCTCGACGAGCCCGCGGAGTCGTCACCGACCGAGTCCGTCCCGGGCTGACAATAAAGTGGTGTTCGACCTGATCGGCTCATGATGACGCCGAGGAAGGTGAAGGGAAATGAACGGAGACACCAGCGTGCGCCGATCACTACGCGAGCTCGCGGACGCGGTGGGAACGCTGACCGGTTGGGGTTGGTTCACCGACGGCCGAGGTGACGGTGGTGTTGACGGCGGTGCGCCGCGGCGCAATCCTCCCGGCCCCGGTGTGCTGGCGATTCAGACCGTGATCATGATCGGCGTTGCGGCCGTGCTGTGCCTCGTCAAGATCGCCTTCTACGGTAACGAGGCGGCCGGCTGGCTTGTGGTGCTCGTGCCGCTGACGGTGCCGGTGGCTCTCGCCACGACCCACCGACCCCCACGGCTGGCACTCGCTCTCACCACCGCGGCATTGGCCGCTGCGGCCGCCGGTCTGCTCGCCGTTGTTTCGTTCCACCAGCACCTGGCCGGCTTCTGGCTGGCGTTCCTCGGCCTGTCCGTGGCCTCGCTGGTCGCCGGAACAGTCTTCGGGTTCGTCACCGCTGCGCCTCGGCGTCGCTCGGCATGACTGAAGGGGTCCTCACCGCGCTGCGGCAGCGATCGGTAGAGCTGAGCTCACTGCACCCCGGCGGCGCGCATGGCGATCTGGCCAGGTGGGGTGCGGGGCTCGACGGAGTACGGGTGGTGGGCCTGGGGGAGGCCACCCACGGTTCGCGGGAGTTCTTCACGCTGAAACACCGGCTGGTCGAGTACCTCGTCACCCAGCAGGGGTTCACGGTCTTCGCGTTAGAGGCGGACCAGGATCGCTGCAGCGCGCTCGACGCGTATGTCACGACGGGCGAAGGTGACGCCGTCCAGGCACTGCGTGATGTGGGGTATTGGACCTGGAACACGCAGGAGGTGCTGGCCTTGCTGTGCTGGCTACGGGGGCACAACGCCACGGTGCCGGCTGGCCGCACGGTCCGCGTCGTCGGGGCGGACCCGCCGGATCGCCGGCGACGCGGCGTCGCGGGGCGGGACCAGGCCATGGCACAAGCCGTGCTGGGGTTGGGTGAGCGCAAGGTCGTGTTCTGGGGGCACAACGGGCACATCTCGGCGCGCTACGTCACCGGCCGGGTGAAGGCGGCCGGGGGATACCTGCGCGACGAGCTTGGCCCGGCCTATTACGCGCTGGGGTTGACGTTCCATCACGGCAGCTTCCAGGCGCTGCGCGTGACCAGGCGAGGGTTGCGCGGACCCGAGGAGTTCGCGGTCGGGATGCCGCCGA
>JBGSWT010000555.1:0-2890 GCA_041751815.1 Pseudonocardiaceae bacterium | reverse complement strand
GCGTGTGCAGCGTCGACGAGGCGCTCGGGCTCCGTCACAGCGGAATCGATGCTCCGGTGCTGGCCTGGCTGCACGCTCCTGGGGAGGACCTCGCTGCCGGCGTTGCCGCCGAGATCGATCTCGGCATCTACTCCACCGGTCAGCTCGACACCGCAGCTGCAGCCGCCGCAGCGACCGGATGCACCGCCCGGGTACACCTCAAGGTCGACACCGGGCTGACCCGCGGCGGCGCCTACCGCAGCGAATGGCCCGCCCTGGTCCGTGCCGCTGCGGCGACCCCTGGTGTTGACGTAGTCGGGATCTGGTCGCATCTGGCGCATGCCGACGATCCGGGGCACCCGATCATCGAGCATCAGGTCCGGTACTTCGATGAGGCCTACCAGGTGGCTCGGGATGCCGGACTGCGGCCGCTGCGGCATCTGGCGAACTCCGCGGCGACGTTGACCCGCCCCGATCTGCACTACGACATGGTCCGGCCTGGTATCGCCGTCTACGGGCTCTCCCCGGTACCCGAAATCAGTTATCATCTTTTACCAGCGATGACACTGCGCTCGCAGGTCGCGATGATCAAACGCGTCCCGGCCGGCGAGGGCGTGTCATACGGGCACGTCTGGCACACCGAGCGGGAAACCACCCTGGCATTGGTCCCGGCCGGCTACGCCGACGGCGTGCCGAGAGTGCTCACCGGCCGGCTCGACGTCTGGCTGGCGGGGTGCCGCCGCCCAGTGGTGGGGAGGGTGTGCATGGACCAGGTGATGGTCGACTGCGGGAACGACCCGGTCGCCGAGGGCGCTGAGGTGATCTTCTTCGGAACCGGCGAGAACGGCGCACCCACCGCGGCCGAGTGGGCGGACAAGCTCGGCACCATTCACTACGAGGTGGTCGCGGGTATGACGCGACCCCGGTTGACCCGGACCGTGCACGGCGGAAGACCGTCTCTGGCTGCGCGAGTCGCCCGATGAAATCATGGGTGAAGTCGGCGAGTTGGGTGGTTGGTGGTGTCCTCGGCGCAGCGGTGACCATTGCCTTCGTCGCCGCCCGCGCACATCACAATCGCATCGGCGAGTTCCGCAGAAACGCCGCGGACCTTCCAGTCGAGCTTCCGGCCATCCTCCCGCCGGACCGCGAGTACACGGTGACGGCCGACGACGGGGTGGAACTGTCGGTAGAGGAGCTCGACCCTGTGGATGGGGCAGCGCCGGAGTTCACCGTCATCTTGATGCACGGTTGGACGCTGGACCGGCGGGCCTGGCTGTTCCAGCGCCACGATCTGGCGCACTGCACCACACCGCGGGTCCGCCAAGTTCTCTACGACCACCGCAGCCATGGCCGTTCCGGGCGCTCGTCCCGGCATGCCTGCACTATCGAGCAGCTTGGCCGCGACCTGGACGCCGTGATCCGCGTCGCTGCCCCCGAGGGCCAGATTGTGCTGATCGGGCATTCTCTCGGTGGCATGACGATCATGGCGCTGGCCGAGCACAACCCCGAGCTGTTCGCCGAGCGGATCAGCGGGGTGGCTTTCCTCAACACCAGCGCCGGGGACATCGGTCGATCAGGCCTCCCCAAGCCGCTGCTGTCCCGGCGAAACCCGTTGGTACCGGTGGCGAAGCAGTTGTCGCGCTGGGAGCCCAGCGCGCGCGTGGTCGACCTCGGGCGCGAAGCCTGCCGAAATCTGATCTGGAGCCTGACCCGCACGCTGTCTTTCGGCGATGAGGCGGTCAATCCGGCGCTGGTCGAGCTGGTGTACATGATGATCCGGGCCACGTCATTCGAAGTCATGACCGACTTCCTGGAAGAATTCGGTAGGCACAACCGGTACGCGGCGCTGGACGGTCTGCAGTACGCCAAGGCGCTCGTGCTCGGCACCGACGGTGACCGGATGATTCAGTACGAGCACTCCGAGGCGATCGCGGCGCTGCTGCCAGACGCAGAGCTGGTGCACGTGCCGGCATCAGGCCACGTGATGATGCTGGAGCAGCCCAAGCTCGTCAACGATCACCTGCTGGACTTGCTTGCACAGTGCACGGGAGCCTTGCCACGCAGGTAGAAAGGTATATGAGTCTGGTGCTGGAGCTGGCGACACCGGCGGATACCGAGAGCCTTGGCCGGGCCGTGGGCGAGCGCCTGCGTCCCGGGGATGTGGTGGTGCTGTCCGGACCGCTGGGCGCGGGCAAGACGGTGCTGGCTCGCGGCATCGGCGCTGGGTTAGGCGTCCGCGGACCGGTGACGTCCCCGACGTTCGTTATCGCCCGCGAGCACCCAGCGCTGCCGGGGGGGCTGGGGGTGCCACTGGTGCACGTCGATGCCTACCGGCTCGGTGGGATCGCTGAGCTGGACGACCTCGATCTGGACACCGACCTGCTGGCAGCCGCCGTAGTTGTGGAGTGGGGCGAGGGCATGGCTGAGCGACTGGCCGATGAGCATTTGCTGATTCGGCTAGCACGGCGCGACGGGGATGACGGCCGGGTGGCGGAACTGTTCGGTCCCGCCCGGTTGCTGCCGACGGCGTGCTCTTCGGTGACCGAAACGCCCGATCCGTAAGCTGTCCTTCCGTGCTGGTGCTGGCTCTGGACACCGCGACGCCCTCGGTGACTGCCGGATTGCTACGACTGCCCGATGCGAGCCCCCCGGAGGTGCTCGCCGAGCGGGCTACTGTGAACGCCCGGGCGCATGGCGAACTGCTCATGCCGTCGGTGTGCGAGGTGCTCACGGTGGCTGGGGTGCGGATGCGTGACCTCGATGCGGTGGTGTGTGGGGCTGGGCCGGGCCCGTTCACCGGGCTGCGGGTCGGGATGGTCACCGCTGCGGCGCTGGGCGATGCGCTGGGCATCCCGGTCTATCCCGTGGGCAGCCTGGACGCGATCGCGCACCAGGCGGGTGCAGGCACCCC
>JBGSWT010000554.1:0-2758 GCA_041751815.1 Pseudonocardiaceae bacterium | reverse complement strand
GCGGCCCGGCGCCGGTCGGGGCGCGTCGGGGTGTGCTGCCAGCGAACGGGTCCGGCGCACGGCCCGGGGTGACACCGTCCGCATCCGGAGCAGGAGAGACGCGGATGGCGTGACGGAACCGGACAGATAGGTCGACAGCCGGGACGCCGAGGTTCCGATCCGAGAGGCGAATTCGGACTTGCTCAGACCGGATGCCCGCACGATCTGTGCGACTTCCGTCGCAACGGCATCTCGTTCTGCCTGATCCTGGGTGGCTCGGGCGTCGGAGAGCATTCGCTGCATGGCAACGTCGACACCGTAGGGCTGGACACAGGTTAGTGCCTCTTCGATTCTGCGTGCCACCGTTCCCCACGGATCGGCCCGGACCGCTTCGCCCAGTCGGTGCCAGTCGGATAGACTGCCACGTTCGAGAGCCGTGATCACCGCTTCGGTCGGCCAGCTCTCCACTGGGTCAGCGGGCGAGGCGTCGGTGTTGCGGAAAACGAGAGTCACTGCCCCTTCTCCATTTCCGCGGCGACATCCCGGCAGGTGGCGACAACTGCCGACCACTCGTGCCAGCGTAGGTCGAGGTTCTTGTAGCGCTTCAGCTCCCGCGTGGTGGACGAGTCTTTGGGGCGAGGGTCGGAGAGCTGCCGGAACACCTGCGTCGCCACCCCGTCGCCTGCTCCGAGCTGGTCGGCGTAGTACCTGTCGATGTCGCGCAATACTGAGGCGGCCGATTCGATGCCGACGCGCTCAGAGAGCGCGGCGACATCGAGGTAGTCGCGAGTCTGGTTTCTCCGGACGACAAGAAACGCCTTGATCCGCAGAGTCTCGTCGTCGGTCGGCACCGTGAGCATGTGTCCGGAGGGCAGTTCGACGAGCGTCGTTTCCAGCGGAGTCCTGCGGATCATCTGCCGTACGCCGGTCTCTATCTCGCCGAGCCGACCAAGAATGATCTTGCCGGGAGTGACCCTGTTGGTCAACCAGCCATCTTCGGACTCTAGCGCATCGAGCACCGCATCGAACCGGTCCGAAAGATTCCGCACGACGTGGTCGTGATCGTAGGAGTCGCGGTGGCCGGCATACAGGGCAGCGGCAGACCCACCGACCAGGACGGCATCGGGAACAAGCTCCTGCAGTCGACCTGCGGATTCAAGCACACGTAACAGGGCTGGACTGGCATTGGCCAAAGATGTCGGCCCGGAATCGCCCGCCGGCTCATCGACCTCGGGAGGCAGGTTCTCCTCGACCGGGTCCGCGGCGCGCTGACGGGGTCCGAAGGCTCTGGCAGCGATGTCGCCGATGCGACGAGCTTGATCCATGGGACCATATCTTATCAAATCTGATAAGTGGACGCTGTGCACTGGCGGCGGGGAAGGAACCCACGCGACGACGCCGTCGTGCGACGGCTGAACCTCCGCGCTCTGCTGCGCTCAGTCCCCGAGAGCCCGGTAGGCGAGTGCCGTCGCGACGGCGTACACGAGGTGGTGGCCGGCGTCGATCGCCAGTTCGGTCGGCTCCATCTCCGATGCCGGGGGTGCGACGTCCAGCGCGGGCAACATCACCAGGCTCCCGCCCCAGATAGCAGCGAAGTGCACCGCGGTCGCTGAACGTCCACCCAGGCCGATACCCGCAAGGAGGCCTCGAACCGCTCCCCAGGCTGTGCCGTATCCCCAGTGGACGAGCGTGCTGAACCGGGCTTCGGCGGCCTCGTCGACCGGCTTGACGCCGAGGACCTTGCCTGCGGCGTCCGCAGGAGCGGAACTGCCCGCGCGGTCGCGCAGCTTTATCTCCAGCGTGCTCGACAGTGTCATCGCGGCGGTACCGATCGCGCCGGCGAGCAAGCCCCTGCCGGCGGCTGACGCAAGATTGTCGATGGTCATCATGGCCTCCTGGTGATGGAGCGGATGCTGCCTGGAGCGCCGGGCGCAGAATGCTGTCGAGGGGCTGCTGTCAGCCAGCGGCAGGGGCGGCGGCTCAGAGTTCGAGTAGCGCCTGTTCCAGAACCTCGGTCAACGCGGGGTGCACGTAGAGGACGTGGTGTGCGAGCTGGTCGACGGTGTGGCCGAGCATCATCGCTTGCAGCAGGGGTTGCAGCAGTACGGCGGCCTGGGGACCGATGATGTGTGCGCCCAGCAGCGTGCGGGTGTGCGGGTCGGCGATGACCTTGACGAAGCTGGTGGTGTCCTCCAGCGCCCACCCATAGGCGGTGTCGGCGTACTCCCGCACCGCTGTGGTGTGGTCGATGCCGAGCCGGCGGGCCTCCTGCTCGGTCAAGCCGACACTGGCGACCTGCGGATCGGAGAAGACCGCGTGGGGGATGAGCTTGTGCGGTAGCCGGCGCAGGTCATCGGGGTGGACGAGGTTGTGCAGCACGACCCGCTCCTCGGCGTTGGCCATGTGCTTGAGCTGGAAGTGGTTGGCCGCGTCGCCGAACGCCCACACGCCGGGCACCGAGGTTCGGTACGCGTCATCGGTCATGAGATGGCCGTGCTCATCGACCTCGAGGTTTCCGGCGGCGACGTCAAGCAGGTCAGTGTTCGGCCGCCGGCCCGTCGCCACGAGCAGCGCCGCGGCCTCGAGGACCTCGACCTGCCCGTCGCACTCGACGGTGACCGCTACCCCTGTCCCGCGGGGAGCAACAGCGGTCACGGCGGTGTCGACGCGGACGTCGAAGCGGTGCCGCGCCAGCTGGGTGAACCGAGCGGACACCTGCTCGTCCTCGGCGGTCAGCAGCCGGGGTCCGCGCTGCACCAGGGTCACCTCGGCGCCGAAC